>CAYYAN010000130.1:0-5335 GCA_964469825.1 uncultured Chthoniobacter sp.
TAAATCAGACTCCTTACGCAAACTTTCTCATTTTCATTCACGTTTTTAGGTTAAAGGGTAAAGAGTGAAGAGCAAAAAAGGGAGGGCGCATTCAATGGAGTAAAGTGTTTTTGACAAATGGTTCTTTGAGTTTTATCCTTTGCCATTCACTGATCACTTCTCTACTTCCTTTATGGCTAAATACAAACTAGAATATATCTGGCTCGACGGTTATGAACCTGTTGCCAATCTTCGTAGTAAAATTACTGTCAAAGAATTTGAAACAGCTCCTACCTTAGCTGAAATTCCAATGTGGAACTTTGATGGAAGTTCGACACGGCAGGCAGAGGGAAAAAGTTCTGATTGTATGCTCAAGCCGGTGGCGCTTTATCCCGACCCGACAAAGGAAAATGGATTTTTGGTCATGGCTGAAGTGTTGATGCCAGATGGAACACCTCATCCTTCTAACTCACGCGCTACGATTATGGACGATCCTGACACTTGGTTTGGATTTGAGCAGGAATATTTTCTTTATCAAGAAGGGAGGCCGCTCGGTTTTCCTGAAAGCGGTTTTCCTGAACCACAAGGTCGTTATTACTGTGGTGTAGGATATGCCCAGGTTGGCAATATCGCTCGTGAGATTGTGGAAGAACACTTAGAACTTTGTCTTGCAGCTGGAATTAATCATGAGGGAATTAATGCGGAAGTAGCTAAAGGACAATGGGAATTTCAAATTTTTGGCAAGGGCTCTAAAACGGCTGCTGATGAGGTTTGGATGGCACGTTATTTGTTAATGCGCCTTTGCGAGAGTTTTGGGGTTGATGTAGAGTTTCATTGTAAGCCCCTTGGTAAGGATTTTGATTGGAATGGCTCCGGCATGCATTGTAATTTTTCCACCAAGTTTATGCGTGAACAAGGTGGTAAAGATTATTTTGAAAAACTCATGGCCGCTTTTGATAAATTCAAAAACGAACACATTGCTGTCTATGGTCCTGATAATCACCTTCGTTTAACAGGACTTCACGAGACGCAATCAATTGATAAATTTAATTATGGTGTTGCCAATCGCGGCGCCTCCATTCGTATTCCACATAGTTTTGTGAATAACGGTTACAAAGGCTACCTTGAGGATCGCCGTCCTAACTCACAAGCAGATCCATATAAGATTGCAAGTCGGATCGTCCAGACCATTGCAACGGTGCCAACTGAGTAAGAAAGAGTATTCACTCTATCAATACTCTTTCTTTTTCAGAAAAAGATTGCAATAGAGGCCGATTCTGTTACCTTTCTTCACCGCGCAAAAAATTTTAAACCGCCGTCGGTCCTTGGGTGTTTTTAAAACATCAATTGCGCCAAGGGAAACCCGGCACTGGAAACATTAATATTATGCCTATTCGTCTTGGTCGTTTTGAAATGCCAAAAGTTCTCGTTAAAGAAGAGAACGCCTCTACCCCTACTTACGCAAAGTTTATTGCTGAGCCATTTGAAGCTGGTTACGGTCACACTATTGGAAACTCATTGCGTCGGACATTGCTCTCCTCTCTCGAAGGTGCTGCGATCACTTCCGTTCGTATTGAGGGAGCTTCTCATGAATTTTCTAGCTTGCCTGGCGTCGTAGAAGATGTTGTTGAAATCATCCTTAATCTGAAGAAAGTAAAATTTAAAGCGCACGATCACGATGTTCGGAAATTAACTCTTTCTGTTAACAAAGAGGGTGCTGTAACAGCAGGAGACATCACTTCCAGCGCTCAATGTGAAGTTCTTAATCCAGAACAGCATATTTGTACGCTTGATAAGAAAATGAAATTCGAAGCTGAGTTTGAGATCAAGGTAGGACGTGGCTTTGCAACAGGTGATGAAAATAAATATCCTGATATGCCGATAGGTGTTATTGCGATTGATTCTATTTTTTCTCCAGTAACAAAGGTAAAATATTCTGTTGAAAATACGCGCGTTGGACAACGTACCGATTACGATAAGCTGATTCTTGAAATCTGGACTGATGGTCGTTTAACTCCTGAAGAAGCAATTCTTCAAGCTTCTGCGATTTTGCGTCACCACCTTGATGTCTTTGTTAATTATGATGACACTCAAGTGGAATTTGATGAAACTCCAACAGAAGTCAGTCAAGAAAATAGCCGCTTGAAAAAACTCCTTGCGATGAGCGTTAATGAAATTGAACTTTCTGTGCGTGCCGCAAACTGCTTGAATAACGCTAACATTACAACAGTTGGGCAATTAGCTCAGAAGTCAGAACCTGAAATGCTGAAGTATCGTAACTTTGGTAAGAAGTCACTTAATGAAATCAAAGAGAAACTTGTTCAACTTGGTCTTGGTCTGGGCATGAAATTTGAAGCAGGTATTGTTGAGATTTCTGCTCCAGTAGTAGAATAATTTTTGATTTTTTAACTTTTAACATTATTTTTAAATTATGCGTCATCGCAGAAAAACTGTTAAGCTCGGTCGCTCCACAGCGCATCGGGATTCTATGCTCTCCAATCAAGTTTGTAGCTTGATCGAACATCGCCGTATTAAAACAACCCTTGCGAAGGCAAAGGCTACGAAGCCACTTGCAGAAAAAATGGTTACGCTTGGTAAAAAAGGAGATCTTCATGCCCGTCGTGTAGCCGTTTCCTATCTCAAACAAAAAGAGATGGTCAAAATTCTTTTTGAAAGCATTGCCCCTGCTGCTGCTCATCGTCAAGGTGGGTACACACGAATTATTAAGCTAGGACCTCGTCTGAGCGACAGTGCTCCAATGGCTTACTTAGAATGGGTTGATGCTCCTCTTGTATCAACACCTGAACCAACTGAGGAAAAAACTGTTGAAGCTAAAAACGCTTCAAAAAAATAAATCCCCAGAACCGGTGAGGTCCGGACTAAAATAACCTCATAACAAAAATCACAATGAGCCCGAGCATGAGAATGTCCGGGCTCATTTGTTTATCATTATCTGATCTCATGAAAATTGGAATTGCCCAAATTAATACGATCGTTGGTGATCTCGAAGGAAACAAAAATCGCATTCTTGCGGCTTATTGTGAGCTCGTACAGCAAGGAGCGGAGCTCGTGATTACACCTGAATTAGCGCTGACGGGCTACCCGCCACAAGACCTTCTCTTTTTGAATGGATTCGTAGAAAAAAATCAGGAGCAGCTTGATCGATTGCAGGATCAAGTTGGTACTGTTCCTCTTGTTGTTGGATTTATTGATAGTAATGAAACTGGTCAAGGGAAACCTTTTTTTAATGCGGCAGCAGTCTTGAGACAAAGTCATCCGATCGGTATTGTCCATAAACGACTCTTACCAACATATGATGTTTTTGATGAAGCTCGTTATTTTGAACCAGGAAAGGAAGTGGCTTTGTTTGAGATTCAAGGCAAAAAAATTGGAGTAACAATTTGTGAAGATCTTTGGACGCCTGATTATTTGCCACAAGCGCTTTATCGTTGTGATCCGCTTCAGGAGCTGATAGCAGCAGGTGCAGAGTTAATCTTGAATTTAAGTGCCTCTCCTTTTCATATCGGAAAGCCGCAACAACGGGAAACAATGTTGCGAAAGCGAGCTAAGCATTTTCATGTTCCCATTGTGTATTGCAATGCAGTTGGAGGGAATGACCAATTGATTTTTGATGGGAACTCTTTGATTATTGCAGCTGGAGGTAAAGCTGTAGAGAGATTTGCATCCTGCCGTGAAGAAAAAAGAGTTTTCAATATTTCTTCAATTTTAACTGATAACTTTAACTGTCGCGAAACAACTTCTCGCCAAGTAGAGTTACAAGAGCTTTATGAGGCTTTGGTGCTGGGGGTAAGGGATTATCTTTATAAATGTGGTTTTAAAAAAGCACTTCTCGGACTCAGTGGTGGAATTGATTCTGCGTTGGTCGCCACGATAGCTGTTGCTGCCCTGGGAGCAGAGTCAGTGACGGGAGTTTTGATGCCAGGACCTTATTCTTCACAAGGAAGCATTGATGATGCCATGGCATTAGCAAAAAATCTTAACATGCCAACGTTTCATTTGCCGATTGTCACTGCATACGAAACAATGATGCAGGGGTTGCAAAAACCTTTTGAAGGATGTTCAACCGACATTACGGAAGAAAATCTACAGGCACGCTTGCGAGGTGTGACGCTCATGGCTCTTTCTAACAAGCTAGGAAGTATGGTCCTTACTACCGGAAATAAAAGTGAAATAGCGGTTGGTTATTGCACATTGTATGGAGACATGTGTGGAGGGCTTGCTGTGATTGCTGATCTTCCTAAAACGTTGGTCTATGAATTGTCGCGTTGGGTGAATCGAGAACGAGAAATTATTCCCTGTGTTACGATCGAAAAGCCTCCTAGTGCGGAATTGCGGCCCAATCAAAAAGATCAAGACTCATTGCCTCCGTATGAAACACTCGATGCTATTTTAAAATTAGTGGTAGAAGAAAATCGTTCAATTTCCGAAATTGTTGCACTGGGATTTGAAGAAAAAATGGTTCGCTGGATTGTTGCTCAAGTTTATCGAAGTGAGTACAAACGTCAGCAAGCAGCTCCTGGGTTAAAAGTCACAGGAAGAGCTTTTGGAGTGGGACGACGTTTTCCGATTGCACAACGTTATATTGAGGAGTAAAAAATAAAATATGAATAATATTTCTGGGACCATTTCACTGCAGAGTCAGGAAGCTCAAGAGCCAGGGGAAACTAATAGTTCGAGCAGTGAACAAAGGCAATCAGGTTGGCTGAGTGGTGCAGTAAAAGGCTTTTCAGAAGCTTTTGCTTCCTTTACAGCCATGTTCAAAACTTCTGGATCAAGCATTTTGAGTCAGTCTAAAAATGCATCACTCGAAGGTGCAGCTCCAAAAAATACATTTTCTTCATTGAGAGATTGGGGGAGTTCTTTTTCTTTACGCAATTGGATTCCAAAAGGTATTTCTTGGAGTTTTGGAAAACAGAGTGATGAGATGACTCCAAGAGATTCTTCATTTTCTAATCAAAGTGGTCAAGGTGCTGGACTTGACTTTTTTGATAAATGGCAGCTAGGAACCACTGGATTCAATTCAGAGAAAGGAGCGCAGCAGGTGAAAGAGGCATTCAGCAGAGGCGAGTTCCAAGTCGGCTAATAAGAAGAACAGTGCTAACCCCAATGCCTGTAAGGAAGTCATAGTTCTAAAATAAATTTGAATAAGAATCCTTACGAAAACTTCTTCATTTTCATTGATGCTTTTAAAGAAACAACCTTCCAAATAAAATAAACAATCGCTTCATCCTCGATGTCATTCCCGCGGAGGCGGGAAACAAGCCACTGTGGAGCTTAAACGTTGCTTTCGAATCATGAAACGACTTGCCGTTTATATTTTAGCTAGTCAACGCAA
>CAYYAN010000131.1:0-5321 GCA_964469825.1 uncultured Chthoniobacter sp.
TTCACAAGCCGATGAACCTCTTCATTTTTACGAAATGAAAATTCATTCAAATGACGTCGTAGCCCTTCATGAGGCCATGTCACCACGCCGGCAAGCGATTCGAGGACGCTCTTTGTTGAGGAAAGAGTGTTATAGTGTTGATCAAGATAACCAATATTTTTTGAGGAAGGAAAATACCACTCTCCATTTTTTCCAATAGAGGGATCGTTTAAAAATGCTTTCACTAACGTTGATTTACCGCTTCCATTTTCTCCGACAAGGGCTACACGCTCTTGAGACATTAAGTTAAAGTAGATCTGCGATAATATTGGTTTTTCTTGTTCGTACCAAACAGATCCTTCACTTACAGAAACAAGAACACGGTCTTCCACATCTCCACTTTCCAAAGAAAATTTTGGCAAAATAATTTCAGGAAGATAAAGTTCAGAGAGTTGTTCGATGAGATACTCTTTTTCATTCCGAATGGCTTTTTTATTTTTGTTGTGGGTCATCTCTCCACGACCTTGAGCTGAGCGCAGAGCAATCGTGTCACCAGCATACTTTTTCTCACCATAAGCTTTTTTCTTGCTGGCACGTTCTTGTTCTTTCATCAAGGCATGATGCATTGATTTTTTCTCTCGATCTAGTCGTGCGATTTTTGTTTCAAGGAGGATTCTCTCTCTTTTTATGGCTTCTCGATAATCTGCATAACTGCCAGAGAAAACAGAAACCTTTTGATCATGAAGATGCCATAGTTCATCAACATGATGCTCGAGTAAAGCCGGATCATGAGAAACGATTAATAACGTTCCTGTATAACGTTGTAATAATCGAAAAAGATATTTTCTGTTTTTTCGATCAAGATGATTGGTTGGTTCATCCAACAAAAGAATGGATGGATCCGAACGCAATACTTCTTCTATCTCTTGCATCAAACGCTCACCACCACTCAATCCCTCATCTGTTTCTATGACTTGAGGAACATAACCGATGGTGGCATTTGCAGGAAGATGGATGGTGCCGCTGGTTGGCTCTGCACTTCCATGAATCATTTTTAGCAGCGTTGATTTACCGCTTCCATTGCGCCCAATAATGGCAATACGACTGCCAGGGTGGATCGCTAAATTGACGTTTTCAAAGCAACTCTTTTCTAAAAAAGAGAGACTAACATTCTTAAATTGGATGGGATGATGTGTCATAAAATTTCTTATAGGTAAGCTTTGGAATAAAGCTCTAGAAAGACTCTCACGCTCGTGGAGCCATTCTGATTTATTTTCCCTCTCAATGAGGGACCTATTAAGAAATTGCTTTCATGACACAACTAACGAATGTTAGTTAGGTAAAAAATAGAATACCTTTTTCAAAAAGCAAGTATTTAATGAATTAAAAACTTAAGGCGAATTGACTCATAAATAATGACACCCAAAAAAAGGGGATGTCGATGAACTCAATTACTAAGAAAGAGATGCTGCCTAGAATGAGGTGGCATTATGCCAAGCGTGGGAAAAAAGGAAAGTCATCGCTCATCAATGAGCTTCGTGAGCAATGGGGATATGAGCGAAAGCATGCCATCTAACTCCTTAACAGAACATTGCTCAAAAAAAGAAAAGGAAAAGAGGTCGTCCTGCACATTATGGAAAAGAAGTCATAGAAGTTTTGCGCTCTCTTGCCAAAGCCTCCGATTGGCCTTGTGGCAAGCGATTGGCTGTGATCAAGACACTTTGGTTGCCCTATTACGAAAATGTCTACGGAAAGCTTGCATCAGAAATTAGAGAACAATTAGAAAGCGTCAGTGCGGCGCAAATAGACCGTCTGCTAGCTCCTTACAAAGTCAAGAGAGAGTAGAGCTAGACAAAACCTGGGAGCATTGAACGTCAAGTTCACACCAACGATCTCGTCACGCTCTTACCTCGTAGCGAAACAGAAAAATATTTTCAATCATGCCCTCGACAAAGCCAGCTTTATTCCATCCACTGCATCACATTAAAATTATAAGCGATGGCAACAGCGGTGATAATGACAAGAGCCATCAAAGAAAAAACAAAGAGACGTGGCATTCCAAAAAGAAGGCAGCGTATCTGCTGTTCTTCACTTTTAATTTGAGCTTCGGTTGGAGGAAGCGGATGTGGGAAAATTTCCATAACGCCTCTATTTTATCGATTGTGTTTTTTCTGTCAATCTACAACCTTTAAAAGGCTAGCCCCCTAGCCTATTACCCTTCGCATTCCTTCGAAGCGGTTGCTCTTTTTTTATTCCAGTACTTCCATCATAACCACTGCGTCGATCTTGTTCCTCACGTGACAGACGTCCTTGCAAACGAAGCCTGATGGGAAGCCCCAGAAAAGACCATTGCTCACGGATGCAATGATACAAATATTTTTCATAAGCATCGGTCATCAAGTCGGCATTATTTACAAACAATAAAAATTCTGGTGGACAAAAAGGACGCTTCGTTTCGGGCACAACTTGTGTAGCATAAAGAAGCTTGAAGCGCTTTCCACCTCGTGAAGGAGGCGGTTGATGTTCCCAAACACTTTTAAAAAATCGATTTAATTCCCCTGTTCCAATTTTAACTTCAGCAGCCTGCCTCATCTCTTCGAGTGCTATTGCCAATCGCTTGACATCTTGACCTGTTTTCGCTGAAAGACAAACAATCGGCGCAAAGTCGAAAAAGAAAAGTTCTTCTCGAATCTTCTGCGCTTCTTCTCCCTGAGCCATGCGCCCTCCATCCTCTTTTTGCATGAGATCCCATTTGTTGAGAATGATCAGACAAGGCTTCATTGAAGCTTGCAAGAGGCCAGCTATTCTTTTGTCTTGGGCTGTCACTCCAGCGGTTGCATCCAAAACTAAAATACCGACGTCTGCTCGCCGCAGAGCCTCCTCGGAACGCATCGCACTAAAAATTTCCACTGAAGTATCAGGCCGTGACCGATGCCGTAGTCCTGCGGTATCAACGAGGATATATGGTGTTCCCTGTAACTCACACTTCACATCCAGCGCATCACGTGTTGTGCCAGAGATATCACTCACAATGCTTCGCTCTTCTCCAAGAAGTTTATTAAGAAGGGATGACTTGCCTACATTAGGGCGACCCACGATGGCTAATTTGGGAGTTGTAACTTCAAGAGATTCCTCTTCCTGTTTTGCTTCATGAAGCTGCATTTCGATTGCTTTTAAAAGATCTTGTAGCCCTCGACCATGAGCAGCACTCATGCCGAGGACTGTTTCGAAACCAAACTGATAAAAATCATCCAAAAATGATTCGTGCTGCCGTTCATCAATTTTATTAACTACTAAAAAAATTGGTCGCCCACAACGACGCAGTTGGTCTGCTAGTTCTTGATCAAGCGGCGTTACTCCTGCACGCCCATCCATAACAAATAAAAGTAGATCAGCAGAATTAATGGCAGCTGTTGCTGCAAGTTGTGTTGCTTCAGCAAAGTCAGGATCAGGATTATCTCCAATACCACCAGTATCAATAATTTCAAAAGGAATTTTTCCTTGTTGGCAAGTGGCAGCAAGCCTATCCCGTGTCACGCCGGCCTGATCATGGACAATGGCCAGTCGTCGTCCAAGAAGACGATTAAATAAAGAAGACTTACCAACATTTGGTCGACCAACGATAGCAATACGATACATAAATAAAAAAATTCTGAAATTTAAAGAACACGCTCCAGTGCACTTGGCCAATGTTGGAATCGAGATTTTAATTTTAAAAAATTATAATCACCATGATCGTCATAGGGCCATGTACCATCAGGATTAACATCCACTTTAGTTAACTGATGTTTTTTAAAACGATCAATAAGAATAGCAGAGTTGATACGACCGGCTTGAATCCGTTCTTCCAAATTGAACTGATCAATAGTAAAAGGCTTCCCTGAATAATAAATAATATAATATTCACTAACCACATCTCCAGGCGTGGCTTGAACTTTTTTAATATTCTCCAACATACATTGCTCTCTCCAACATGCTTCTTGATAAAAATTGGAAGAGCATCCTTTCTTGACAAATTGCCATCCTGGCGCCAGCAATAATGGGACTAAGAGCAAGATGAGAAACAAAGGGCGCAGAAGCTCTTTTTTAGTTGAGGAAGAAAGTGCAAGCAAATGAAAAGCCATTCCTGCAGCAATGGCGACAGCAATATTAAAACCAAACTGAGAATTTGAATCAACACCACTGCCAAGACGTTGTAAAAAATGTACTCCTAACCCAACAGCAAGCATGATCAAGATCAGAGCCACATTAGATTCGCGACGATGCTTCCATAAAACAGGAAAACTAATGATTACAGCAAGAGCCACACTTTGCAAATCGAGCAAAGCAGCTATTTCTTGAACTCCTAAAAAGCGCCGTGGCGTAAAAAAATTAAAGAAAAAATTAGAACCATAGCATGCATAACAAAGCGCAAACCCAGTTGCGATTAAAAAAACAGAGTACGCCAAGCATTTCCAAAAATTATTTTGTTCCTTTCTCACTAACAACCATAAAAGAGCAGATGCTGGCAACGTGATAATGTTATGTTTAAAAAAACCAGCGAAAACCATGATCGTAAAGGCAAGAAAATATCCTTGCTTACGTTTGATCGCTTTTAAAAATAGATAAAAGCCAGCAATCATGATTGCTAGAGCGAACAGTTGCTGATCATTCATTGCTACGTAACGTTCAAAAAAGAGGCCCATTGTGGCTATAAAAAAAGCTGCACCAATGATTCCAGCAGAACACTCTCCTGCTAACTCTTGAACAATTTTAAAAATGAAAAAAGCTATGGTGAGTAGCCCTAAAAAAGCCATCCATCGTCCTGCTAAAATAGGGTCACCTAAAAACGTTCCAATAAACCCAACAGCATAGAAAGAGAGAGGTGGGTAATTGTTCGTGATGAGCTGCTCAGGACTAGGATAAAGTCCTTCTCCTTTCATCGCTGCTTGAGCAAAAAAAGCATTCCAACCTTCATTCGGACCACTAATCATAATATTCCAAGGAATGCAGCGAAACGGAAAAACAATGGAAAAAAAAGCTACTAGAACAAGAATGAAAATGAAACTTAAAGTTAAAAATCGTTTTGCGCTTAAAATGAAATGCATACTAAAAAATTTTTATATATACCCATGACGAATGATTTTCAGGAATTTCTACTGGTTGTTTTTGCCTCTGGCTGTGTTCTCCTCGCTTACGTTATGTTGGCATAGGGCAAGATCCGACAATGATGCTAGAGAGAAACTGAGCAAGTAACAAAACCTAAAAATCAAACGCAAATGGTATATCTGAGGTTATCCTAAAAACAGGAATGAAAATGAGAAAGTTTGCGTAAGGAGTCTGATTTAAAACTGGTTGTTGTA
>CAYYAN010000132.1:0-5317 GCA_964469825.1 uncultured Chthoniobacter sp.
ATTAATGGAAGCAAAGTTGTTGGCTTCAGTCGCTGATCTTTATAGGTTGTGTGCGGAACAACTCTTGCCGTTAGAACGCATGGGAGAAAAAAGTGTAGAAAACTTATTGCGCTCCATTGATGAAAGTCGAAGTCGTCCCTTCTGGCGGCTTCTGGTAGCTCTCGGAATTCCTCATGTTGGTGTTACCGCCGCTCGCACGTTAGCGGAACATTTTCATACGATGGAGCGCTTGCAAACTGCCACTGTTCAAGAGTTGATGGCGATCGAAGAAATCGGAGAGATCATGGCCAAGAGCATTCATGATTGGTTGCGAGAATCAAAAACGAGCGAGCTTTTAAAACAACTCCATGAAGCTGGTGTTCATTTTGGAGAAAAGGATGTGCACGCTGTTTCTAATGAAGGGGCTTTGAGAGGAACGACGTGGGTCTTGACTGGAACATTGAGTCAACCGCGCGATGAAATAGCAGAACTCATTCGCCAAGCTGGTGGTAAAGTTTCTTCCAGTGTGAGTGCGAAGACGACTTATCTCCTCGCCGGTGAAGAGCCTGGAAGTAAGTTAGAACGAGCTAAGAAGCTTAAAGTGTGTGTAATTGATGAGGCTGGGTTATGGAAGAGGCTGAAGTCTGAAAGACATTATCTTAATGATTGATGATCATCTTAAGCTTTTAGCCTTCCGCCTTTAAGCTTTAGGATTTAGCCTGATCACATGGCCAGCAATTCTTTTGGAAATTTATTCCGTATCACCACTTGGGGGGAATCTCATGGTAAAGCTATTGGTGTTGTCATTGATGGTTGTCCTGCAGGATTAGAAATTTCAGAGGAGGAAATTCATCGAGAATTATTATTGCGAGCTCCTGGGAGAAATGAACATGTCACTCCTCGCAGTGAAAGGGATTGGCCAGAAATTCTTTCAGGAGTGTTTGAAGGCAAAACAACAGGGGCTCCTATTTCTATTGTGATTTTTAATCGGGATGTTGATTCCAGTAAGTATGACGGATTGCGTGAGACCTTACGGCCAGGGCATGCTAACTTTACCTATCTTGCTAAATATGGTGTTTTTGATCATCGAGGAAGCGGGAGAGCCTCAGCTCGCGAAACAGCTTGTCGTGTGGCTGCAGGAGCTGTTGCTAAAAAGTTATTAGCTCACTCTTCTATTCATGCAGTAGCTTTTCTTAGTAAGGTGGCTGAGATTGAAGCTCATGTTGTTGATGAGGATTTCACAGCGCTAAAAAAAGATGTTGTTCAAAATCCACTGTTTTGTCCTGATCCTACTGCTACTCTGCAAATGATGAAAAAATTGACCGAGGCTAAAGCTGCTGGTGATTCTTTGGGAGGTATTGTTGAATTTTTAATCATAGGTCTTCCTGTTGGTCTTGGTGATCCGATTTATGAAAAGTTAGAAGCTAATTTAGCAAAGGCGATGCTGAGTATGCCTGCGAGTAAAGGTTTTGAAATTGGAAAAGGATTTGATGCTGCCATGATGACTGGTTCTGAACATAACGATTCTTTTATGATGAAAGCAAAACAGATCATGACAACCACCAATCATGCTGGTGGTACGCTCGGCGGTATTTCTACAGGGATGCCGCTTCGCGGGCGTGTTGCTTTTAAGCCGACAGCGAGTATTATGTTACCAAAACAGACCTTAACGCTTAGTGGAGAAGAAACATTTTTGGAACTGCCGGAAGGATCACGTCATGATCCTTGTGTCGCTATTCGTGCTGTTCCTGTTGTAGAAGCAATGTGTGCTTTAGTTATGGCTGATGCACTTTTGATGAATCGTGCGGCTCAGTTATGAAAGTGAGAACATTAAATATTGAGGCAACACCTCCTTATCCGATTTATTTGGGAAAAAATTTGCTAATAAGTTCTCAGTTGGCGCAACTTTGCTTGAAACAGAAAAAACGGGTGGCTCTTTTGAGTGATGTTCGATTGAGTGCCACTCTGGCATGTGAGATTCAAAACACCTTAAAACAGAGTGGGATTGAAGCAGAGATTTTTTCGGTACCCTCTGGTGAAGTCAACAAAACACGAGAAAACAAACAACATTTAGAAGATCTTCTTTTTGAAAAAGGATATGGACGTGATAGTTGTTTTATAGCATTGGGCGGAGGAATGATAACCGATTTAATTGGATACTTGGCCTCTACGTATTGCCGAGGCGTTCCTTGGATTGCACTTCCAACAACTCTCCTGGCAATGGTTGACGCAAGCCTTGGGGGCAAGACAGGAGTGAATACGCCTCATGGAAAAAATTTAATTGGAACTTTTTATCCACCTCTTGCTGTCATTGCTGATGTTGCTAGTTTAAAAAGTTTGCCAAAAGAGGAGTGGCGGAATGGCATTGTTGAAATGATCAAGCATGCTTGCATTAGGGATGAAAAATTTTTTAATCAGCTTGAAACTGCAACAGAGACATTGTTTGAAGACGATGAAGTCTTACTCCATCTGATTGAATGGAGCTGCTTGATTAAAAAAGAGATTGTTGAACAGGATGAACGCGAATCTGGAATGCGTGAACTTTTGAATTTTGGACATACTATTGGTCATGTCATTGAGTCTTTAGAGCACTATGAACTGAGTCATGGAGAGGCTGTAGCCATTGGCATGTTGGTTGAAGCACAATTATCACTGCAAGTAGGTTTGCTCTCATCAGCTGGTTTTATGAGGCTTCTAAGGCTTTTAAAATCTTACGACCTTCCATTAAAAACAGAAATATTTCATAACAAAGAAAAATTCTTAGAGCAGCTCAAGCTCGATAAAAAATCAAAAAAGAGCCTTCCTCATTTTGTGCTATTAAAAAAAATAGGAGAGGCTTGTTGTGAAAAAATGCATTTTTCTTTTCCTGTTAACAGTGACTTGATCGAGAGAACGTTAGGCTGGGCTCAAAGAGAGTTTACTCAATGGCATCTGCATTACTGAGGCGTTGCAGGTAAGAAGGATGAGTGCCAACAGCTGATTGCAATGAGAGATCGGAAACAATAACTCTATTTAAAAAATTGATCGTTGGGCCATCAGCATCTTCTGAATAGAAACGAGTTGTATCATGAATGGCGTAAGGAATTTTATTAATGGTGCCAAGATAAAGCATAATGTGTCCTGGCAGATGGAGTAATGTTGTGCCTGCAGGAAAATTATTAAAAGATTGCAGTCTGGTTATATCGGAACTTCCCGCAATAAAGGTTTCTAAGCGTGTTGCAGCATTAGCCTCGTCAGTTGAATTACGCGGAAGTTTGATGCCAACCGTTCCAAAAACCATATCAAGAAAACGTGAGCAATCTTGTTGTCCAAATGAATCGCCCCAGCCATAGGGTTGATTTAACATTGCAAAAGCCGCTTCATAAATATTGCGGGCTGTGTAAGGAAGATAGCCAATGTGAACTTCATTAGCGTTCATGGTTGCTTCAATGATTTGAAGTGAACGATCGTGTGCTGCTGTTGGTATTTTGACTGTTACACTTTCTCCTGTGCTAGCAATGAATGGGAGTGTTGTTCCCATACGAATGCTGTCATAATATTTTGTTTTTTCTGAGTTGAGAAAAAGATCAGCATGAGGTTGAACAGCAACAACAGGCGAGCTCATATCAGAAAAAATTCGGACTTGTTCTTCTGTTCCCAAAGCAACATCAGTAGTAGTGACCCAACCATCACAACTTTCTGTGGACACATAATACCATTGTTGGTCGTTGGAAACATGTAATACAATAACCGGCGTTCCAACATCCAGGGCGCTATTTTGTAGTACATCAAATAATCCCAGTTTGTAACTGTAAAGAGCATCTCCGGAATCATAAAGTCCTTCATTGGTAGGAAGGACACGCTGATTCGTGGAGTGAACGATCATGCCACAGGTTGGTTTGATGGCACTTCCAGCATGTTCAAGATTCATTGTTTGACGAATATCATCAAACTGTGACTGAGTTGCAGGAGTTCCTGAAATGGTTATTAATTGTTTGTTAATTAATGAATCAAGATTTTCTTGTCTTGAGGAAACAAAAGAAGTTGGATCAAAAGTTGTCAAAAGAGAAAAAATATTTTTAGTGCTCTTTTGTTGGTTGGGCAAATTGAAAGCGTTGATAGCCTCAGGGCTCATGATTACTGCATCTGGTGAAGGATGCTGGCTAATCCAGAATCCAGCCATCGTCATCTCTCTCTCAACATGAGGCAAAGCAATCGGAGTTTTATAATCATCTGCTTTAAGTGATAGCGATAATAAAAAAAGTGTGATAAAGATTCTTTTCAAAAGCATGAAGTTCAATATAA
This sequence comes from uncultured Chthoniobacter sp., assembly GCA_964469825.1. GTDB lineage: Bacteria > Verrucomicrobiota > Verrucomicrobiia > Chthoniobacterales > UBA6821 > CAIWMF01. The sequence goes on from CAYYAN010000132.1 coordinate 4,264, forward strand.
ATCTGTATATTGAGAATGCAAATAACAATTCGTCCTCTTCGCTATGCGGGCTCTTGGTATGAAGCTGATCCTGTTTCTTTGGAGCGGCAGATAAATTCTTTTTTTGCTGGTATCAAATTAGATCCCAAAAAAATCGATCTGCCGAATAAAGTTCATGCACTGGTAGTGCCTCATGCTGGCTATGCCTATTCTGGAGCTGCTGCCGCTGCTGCCTACAAGGTAGTGATGGGAAAAAGAGTGAAGCGTATTTTTTTATTAGGTCCAAGTCATCATGTTGGATTTTTTGGAGTGGGAGTTCCAAAAGCTCATTTTTTTGAAACACCATTTGGAAGTTTATCGGTTGATCAAGAGCTGATGAAAGCGTTGGAGAGAGAGGCTCTTTTTTCAGAGCAGAAGGAAGCGCATGCGATCGAGCATTCTCTTGAGATGCAACTTCCCTTTATCAAAAAAATTTTTCCAAAAACATCGATCGTTCCGCTTCTTATTGGGCATTTGCAAGGTGAAGAAGAAGTGCATGCCGTAGCAATAGCACTCAACAAATATTTGCAAGAAGACGATTTGATTGTTATCAGTTCTGATTTTACTCATTATGGGCCGCGGTTTCACTACATGCCTTGCCCAGAAAAGATGAAGCAGAAAATTAAAGAGCTTGATGCTCGTGCTTACGATTACCTTCAACGGCTTGATCTTTCTGGATTACTAAATTTTTATCAAGAGACAGGAGTCACTATTTGCGGACTTTATCCGATGGCGATTTTATTAGGTCTTTTGCCCAAAGAAACACGAGTTTCACTTCTTGCTTATTACACTTCGCAAGATCTCGTTGCTCATGATCCAGAACATTCCGTTAGTTATATGGCCATAGCTTTTTCAAAAAATGATTTCAGAAAATGATAAAAAAAATTTAATCATCTTAGCACGCCTAACGCTAGCTCAGCTTTTTTCGTCGCCTCGCTGTGAGAGATATGAAATATCCGAGTTAACCCGAATATATCATCACTTTCGAGACGAGAAAGTCGCGAAGGCTGATGGGGTAAGGCAGACGAAGTATTTT
>CAYYAN010000133.1:0-5316 GCA_964469825.1 uncultured Chthoniobacter sp.
GCATAAAGAAATAGCTTCATATCATTTATAACTCATTGTGTCAAACTTAAGAAGCGTACGCATGAAAACATCTTTGATACCAGAATCAGTCTTAACAAAAAGGAATGCACGACAAAGAATACAAAAAGAATTTAAAATTTTGAATTTCAAGGCAAACTATCGCTATGAAACTTTACTTACATTTTCTTCTTATAGTTATTGTTATACTCTTTGCTCCTTCTTTAACTTATGCCAAACAAGTCAGGGAACGAAACAACATGCGTAATGCTCGTTATGGAGAAATCATTGTTGTTACAGGGGGACCTCTTAACTTTACCGGACATGTTTACAATACGATTGGTTTGAATGATTGCCCAGAAACGGCATGGAAGAAACTTGATCCTGAAAAACTTAAAAATCAGTTTCATGCACGTGCTGTTATTCTCAATGGCCCACGCTATTTTTTGATGGATAGAACGTCGATTCTGAATCCTGGAGCTGTTGTTTCGTTTGATGGTTTACAAGCACGCTTCTTAGCATGCCTTCCTATTTCTCTCTCCTCAGTTCTTCGAGGGGGAGCAGAGCCTTACAGGGAAAATAAAGTCATGCGCACTACAAACTATCTTTTCAAAAAAGGAAACATCCTTCATGAATTAATTTCCCCCAAAGGGGTCCATTACGTGATGCAAACTTATTCTCTTCAAGTTGACCCAACATTAACAGAAGCTGATTTACTGAAACTCGGCAAGCACCTCTCTTTACCTAAAGGATGGCGTTATGAAGTTCATTCCCTTGATCAAGATTATGTGATGCGAACTTCAGGCGTCGCCTACGTCCTTCAAGATAATTTAAAAAATAGTTATCAACGAGCCAAAGATAAAAAATAGGAGTTATTTTTCAAAACCTTGTTCATACTTATTCGACTATACTCGAATAATTATTCGACTATAATCGAATAATTATGAGCAAAGCTCGCCGCGACAGATGGGGCGTTTACCACTCCACTCAAAAAACTCTTAAAAAAAGACTCCAAGAAAAAGCTCCCTCTTTACTACAGCTTTTAGTAGGACCTCGTCAGATTGGAAAGACAACACTCTTGGTGCATCTTGCTAAGGAGCTAGGACCTCAAGCTATCTATGTTAGCGGTGATTCTCTAGAAGCTTCGTTATCAAGTTGGAAAGATTCAATTTGGAAAGAAGCCAAAGAATTAGCTAAACACAAAAAAGCATTTCTCTTCATCGACGAAGTCCAAACAATTCCCAACTGGAGTCAGTGGCTCAAATCTCATTTCGATGAAATTTTAAAAAAGAAAATTCCTTTGCATGTTGTTGCTTCCGGCTCTTCTTCGCTCAAGCTCGGAGCTGGTTCTCGCGAAAGTATGGCAGGTCGCTTCGAGAGATTAGTATTACCCCACTGGGGAGCAGAGGATCTTAACAAAATTTTAAAAATCCCAAAAAAAGAAGCAGCCCATCGCCTCGTCGCCTTTGGAGGGTATCCTGGGGCCGTCCGACTCTGGAATGATCTCCCTCGTTGGGAAAATTATCTCCAACATTCCATCATTGAGCCCGCCATCGGTCGCGATATTATGCAATTGGAACCCGTTCGAAAGCCAGCTCTCTTGCGACAGCTTTTTGCTATCGCTGCTGCTCATCCTGCAGAAATTATTTCTTTGGAAAAAATCGCAGGACTCCTCGCCGAAAAAGGAGCACTAGAAACACTTGCTCATTATTTGAATTTGCTACAAGAAGCATTTCTCATCGCTCCTGTTTTCAAACATGGTTCTGAAATCCGACGCCGTAAATCGCCTCCAAAACTTGTTGTGCTCAACAACGCACTCTTAGCAGGAGCAGGAGTTGACGCCTCCATGCTTCAAAAGAAAAATCCGCATCAATGGGGACGACGCGTAGAAAACAATTGTTTGGCCTACGCCATCAACCGCGGAGAAAAAGTTACCTACTGGCGCGAAGAACCCTGGGAAGTTGATGGAATTTTTGAGGGCAAGCGTGGCAAATGGCTTGTCGAAGTCAAAACAGGATCGTACACGCAGCATAATCTAGTGGGTCTCTCGAAGGCCGCTTCAAAATTCCAGAACTTTGAACCGCTCGTACTCTGCGATCCTGGCGAAGAGAAAACGGCCAGGGCTGCTGGCTTCAAAACGCTGGCATGGACTCAGTTTTTGAGCGGCGTTTGGCCTGAATGAATTCTATAAAATGGCAATGTTGTCACTGCCGCTTGATAACGGCGTCCGCGGACTTCAATCTCTACAATTTTTCCAACTTCATTCCACTCGATGGGAAGATAGGCCATTGCAATCCCCTCTCCTAAGCTTGGAGAAAAAGCACCGCTCGTTGTTTCACCAAGCAAGGTTTCACCATGATAAATGGAATAATGCGAACGGAGTGGCGGCCCTCCAGCAACAAGCTTCAGCGGTGTTAAGGAAAATTTGAGTCCAGCAGCTCGTTGCTTTTCTAATGCATCACGTCCGATAAAACTTCCTTTCTGCGGATCATCTAGCGAAACAAATTTTTCGAGGCCTGCTTCGAGCGGCGTGCGATTCATTTCCAAATCAGAACCATTGAGAGGATATCCCATTTCTAAGCGCAACGTGTCGCGTGCCCCCAAGCCACATGGTTTTGCACCTGCAGCTACAAGCTGCCGCCACAATTCCAATCCATCATGATGGCTCAAGAAAATTTCAAATCCATCTTCACCGGTATAACCAGTTCGAGCAATGAGTCCTGCCTGATGATTGGGTATTACAGCAATTCCATTTCGTTTAGGAGCTTCAATTGCAGGTATCACTTTTTTTAATAACTCCTCTGCTTTCGGCCCCTGAAGAGCAAAAGCAGCATATTGATCGCTATGATCAACGAGTATCACACTGCGATCAGCAGGAAGATGTTTTGTTAACCACGTAACATCTTTCTCTCGTCGACTTGCATTAATAACAAAGAAAAATTTTTCTTCTCCGATACGATAAAGAATCAGGTCATCAATCACTCCTCCTTGTTCATTCAACATTAAAGTGTACTGACCACGGCCAATGGCAAGCTTGCTCACACGATTAGTAAACATTTTTTCAAGCCATGTCGCAGCCCCTGGCCCCGAAACAAAAACTTCTCCCATGTGAGAGACATCAAAAATACCAACGGTCTTTCTCACTGCTTCATGTTCTTCTTTGATACTGCTGTACTGCACCGGAAGATACCATCCTGCAAAATCAACTAAGCGTGCTCCAGCTTCAAGGTGAGCTGGTTCGAGAGGTGAATGAAGAACATTAGAGTTAGGAATATTCATTTTTTCTAGAACAGTTAGATGTGATTTGAAACAGTAAAGAGTGAAGGGTATCGTCTTAAGAGAACTTCAAATAAGTATACGAATTAAGGGTTCTCTCATACTCGCTCAAGAGCCTCATGCCCTCATTCGGTTTCAAACGATCGCTTTTGATGGCAGCATCGAGTTGAGCTTTAATACGACGAGACATTTCTTTGGGATCCCACTGTGTATGAGTCAAAACATTTCCAACGGTTGTTCCTGGAATCTCTTCTTCAATATAATAACCTTCCTCTTCGTCCTCATCGAGGAAAACATGCATTTCGTTAACACGTCCAAAAAGATTATGCAAATCTCCCATGATGTCTTGATAGGCGCCTGTTAAGAAAAATCCGAGATAGTAAGGTTCGTTAGGAATTAATCGATGTAGCGGCAATGTTGGTCTCACATCTTGAAAATCAATAAATTTTGCAATCTTACCATCAGAGTCACAGGTAATATCAACTAGTGTTCCTTGTCGTTCTATTTTTTCATGATGCCGATGAATAGGCATGATTGGAAAAAGCTGCCCCAGAGCCCAATGATCGATAATCGATTGAAACACAGAAAAATTGCAAAGCAGTTGATCTGCAAGTGAAACTTCTAGTTCTTTCACCTCTTCGGGAATATACTTCACCCCTTTGTAGAGTTGAACTACTTTTGATGCAATCTGCCAGTAGAGCGCATCAATCTTAGCTTTAGAGCGTAAATCAAGAATTCCTAATTCAAACATTGATTGAGCCTGGTCTCGAATTTGTTGTGCATCATGAAGATTTTCTTGACGTCGTTTCTTACTTAAAGAAGAACGAATCTCAAACATATCATTCACAAGCTTATGATCACTAGGAATAGCTACCATTTCGCGAGGAGCATGATCTTTCTCAATAGCTCCAAAGGCCTCTACGATTAAGACAGAATGAGGCGCGGTAATGTAACGTCCACTTTCACTAACAATAATTGGATGCGGCACCTTTTCAGCATCACAAATTTCCATGATGTTATAAACCAGTGTTCGCGTGTACTCATGCACAGAATAGTTCATGGAACTATCAAACGAAGTTCGTGAACCGTCGTAATCAATAGCAAGTCCACCTCCCACATCGAGATATTCTAGAGGATGTCCCATTTGATAAAGCTTAGCATAAAAACGAGTCGCCTCACTCGTAGCTCGATTGATTGTACTAATATCTGGAACTTGCGAACCAACATGATAGTGCAACATTTTTAATGCTTGAGGAATTCCTGCTTCATGAAGCACATCACTCATTTCAACAAGCTCTGCTGTATCGAGCCCAAATTTTGCATTCTCACCACCACTCGTCGCCCATTTCCCCGCACCTTTTGAAAGGAGCCTCACACGAGCACCAATCAATGGCATAACGTTCATGCGCTTAGCTACCGTTAAAATTTGGTAAAGCTCCTCTAGTTTTTCAACAACAAGAATGACTTTTTTCCCGAGTTTCACGCCCATTAAAGCAGCTTGAATAAGCTCTGGATCCTTATAGCCATTACCCACTAACAAACTTTCTGGATCTTCATGAACGGAAAGCGCTGCCATCATCTCAGGTTTACTTCCAGCTTCTAATCCAAAATGAAATTTTTTCCCGGCATCAACAATTTCTTCAACCACTTCATGCAGCTGATTGACCTTGATGGGAAAAACTCCACGGTAACAATTTTTATAACCTGCCTCTTCAATAGAACTTGCAAATGACTCATTAAGACGACGTACGCGATCGCGAAGAAGATCTTGAAAACGAATGAGTAGAGGTGCACGAAAGCCCCGTTCTTTTCCTTGCTTCACGAGATCCATTAAATCGATGGCTTTCTCTTTTTCCCGTGTAGGGAGAATGGCGACATTTCCTTTCTCATTAATAGTCGCATATCCTTCTGACCATTCTTTAATATAATAAGGAGCAGTTATATCGCTAGCTTCAGTAGACGATCGATTTAAAGAATGAGGGGAATCAGGAGAGTCGTACATAATCAATAGTCCTAAACTTTTTGAGCAATTGTTATTTTTGA
>CAYYAN010000134.1:0-5232 GCA_964469825.1 uncultured Chthoniobacter sp.
TTTAAATCAGACTCCTTACGCAAACTTTCTCATTTTCATTCACGTTTTTAGGTTTAACTTTCAGTAGTTGATTTAGCAGTTACTTATACCATTCGCGTTTGATTTTTAGGTTTTGCTACTTGCTACTTAATACTGCTACTAGAGAAAACCATTTCAGCGTAAAAAACCTGAAACTTGCACGCTCATGGTATATCAAACTCATGATGCATCCATCGATAAGGAAAATATTTTCCAGGGCAGTCGGTAGGACGCGGATTAATTTCTTTATGAGCTTTGACGATGGATTCTTTTCCTTGAACACGGCCAATGCGATATCTTAGGTAGGTAATCAGTTCATTGAGTGCAATCAATTGGGCCTTGGTTGGGATATCGCGGTTGTAATCACCAACAAGGCAGATACCAAGAGCAATGTCATTTAAATAATCACTAGCTACATGTCCACCGTTTAGTTGAGCCGTCCAGCGATGGCCAACTTCAATTTGTCCATTGCCAGAACCATGTCCATTTCCGATGACAAAGTGATAAGCTAATCCGTTGACCATATGGCGCACATGACGATGATAGACATCAAAAATATGAGCATTGCCGACGCGTGATCCGCTGTTATGTACAACAATATATTTCCAACGGCCACGACGAACGTGAGCTCGATCAATAGCATGACGAATGGCTGGTGTTAGATACTGATAAGAATAACCATCCGTCTCTTCATGACTAAAAATCCACCAGCCTGTTGTTTTGTGAGGCAGTGGTGTTGGCATTGGCTGGAATCCTTGATCTTTTAGAATGCCTGACTTTTCAATTGTAATAGGAGCGGAAGCATTTTGAGTAGAGGGATTGATTGGAATAATCACGTCATGACTCGTATCCGAGCTAGGAGCAACGGTATGATAGGTTGAGCTTTGGTGTTGATGATGAGAGGAAGAAGTAATGTGATGTTTTTTATGAGCTTTGGAGGAAGAGCTGGAGTGATGCTTCTTTTTGTGATGAGCAGAAGCTGAAGTCGAATGACTTTTTAAAAATGCTGCCCGCTTTTCCGTATCTGTTGGATCTGCAAGCGCCTGTACAAAACATCCACAAAGAAGAAGGAGTAAAAATAAGCGCATACGCAAAAGAAAATAATCGCTCTCTTGTCCACTTGGCAAGCCACAAGGCGATCTATTTTTGCATAGAGGTCAGTTCCAGTATTTTTGTATTTTGGCGTCAGTTGATTACAGTAACGCTATGGCAGCAAAATACGGAAATACTGCTACTGATCTCTATGCAACCCCTATGGATACCTATGCTATTCAGTAAGTGATTTTCATTAAATAAAGTCCGCAAGCCGGAGCAGTGAAAGGAGCCTTGGGGCGCTTTTTTTTCTGGAGGCGTTCTAAAAATTCTTGTTCGGTCATTTTTCCTTGAGCAACGCGGATCATTGCTCCGACAAGCATCCGTACCATGTGATAGAGGAATCCATTGCCAGTAAATGAAATGCTAATTTCATTTCCTCGTTTGCTCATCTTTACTTGGTGCAAAGTGCGTTGTGTATTTTCACGAGCAGCTCCAGATTTGGCTGTGAAGCCTCGAAAGTCGTGAGTTCCTTGAATTTCTTGAGTGAGGCGTTGGAGGATAGAAAGATTGAGAGGGCCATGGAGGTGCCATGCACGTTGATATAAGAGAGGGGGCAGGACTTCTCCATGCCAGAGAAGATAACGATAAGTTTTTTGGTGTGCTGAAAAACGTGCATGGAAAGCGGGGGAAGTACGGGTGATTTTTAAAATGCGAATCGTGGGTGGGAGCAAAGCATTGAGGGCTGTAAGCCAGCGTTGTGGATCGGCCATTTTGCCTATGACCTCGCCAACATCAACATGGGCGCATTGAGCTAGCGCATGAACACCAGTATCCGTGCGTCCTGCAGCATGGAGGATTAAGCGTCGTCCAGCAATTGCTGCAAGGGCCTTTTCAAGGCAATCTTGAATTCCTTTTCCGTGACTTTGGCTCTGCCAGCCAGCAAAATCAGAGCCATTATAGGCAATGGTGAGTTTTAATCTCATTAAAACTTTCAGGTGATAGAGGCTTGCTTCGCATCTATCCAACTTTGCAAAATTTGTTGTGCGGCAGCCTGGTCAATAATGGAACGTTGTTGTTTTTGTTTGCGGCCTGCTTCTTGAAGTTGTCGGGAGGCCATGGCAGTGGTGAAGCGTTCATCCCAAAGGATAACCTTTGCTTGGGTTTGTTGTTGAAGTTCTTGAGCAAAAGCACGGCATTGTTCAGCAGCAGGTCCGTAGTTGCCATTAAGGCTTCGTGGGAGTCCCACAACGATGGTGCTGATTTTTTTTTCCATAACAAGTTTCACAATTTCTTCAACACTGCGAGGTGAACGTGAAAGTGTCTGCCAAGGATGAGCCATCCAGCCAAGTTCATCGCTGAGAGCGAGACCAATTCTTACAGAGCCTAAGTCGATACCGAGAGTTTGTTGCATGATTTTAGTTTGATGAGTTGATCTTCTTTTAAAACGAGCTAAGCTTCAAGACATGTCTCAACTTTCACTTTCTCATTTTTCTGAAAATCTTCCTGTGTCAGGGACCATTGCGATTACCCAAGCTGCAGCTGGTTGTGGGCTTGGATTGCTTCTTGCTGATAAGATGAGTAAACGTGCTCGTCGTCGCACTTCTATCATGCTTCTCACTGCTGGAGTTATTGTTGCTGTTCCGATTGCAGCGAGTTTTATCATGCGTGTTCGCAATCGACCTCTCTCTCGAAGCCGCGCTCAGCGTGAGCTGGAATCAATTCGTGATGGCGAAGGGCTATCCGAAACAGAGTCGATGGTGTAATGCTGCTAAAGCAGAGGGGAGAAGTTAGAAGCTTAAGTTAATTCTTGTCTTTAGCAAAAATTCTTTGGCAAAAATTATATGGCGTGAAGCGTGTAGAACTTCAACTTTTAACATGATAACTCCTGAAGAAAAATTATTCTGGCAAGGATGGAAGCCAACGGCAAAGACATGTCTCTGTTTCATTCGTCGTGGTGAGGAGATTTTATTGATTCGGAAAAAACGTGGGATTGGTGCTGGTAAAATTAATGGACCAGGTGGGCATTTGGAGCTTGGTGAGACAGCCCAGGAAGCCGCTATACGAGAGGTTCAAGAGGAGCTTGGCGTGACACCGCTCGATTTAAAAATGGTAGGAGAGCTTTCTTTTCAATTTGTGGATGAAGCAACTCGAGAACCTCAGCAATTTGAAGATGGCATTTCTGGGGCACTGCACACGGTTGTTTTTCTTGCGGAGAATCATGAAGGTGAGCCTCAAGAAACACCTGAGGCGATCCCACATTGGTTTCATTATACTAAAATTCCTTTTCAAGAAATGTGGGAAGATGACCAGTACTGGCTTCCTGGCATGCTCGAGGGAAAAACATTCAAAGGATTTTTCCATTTTGATAGAGACAAGATGTTGTCAAATTATGTCAAATGGGGGCCGTTTTTTGATCACTCATGAGCTTTGATCTTCGCATTAAACTTGCTTCATATTTAAGGAAGCACATCAATTATCAAAATCAATAAGCATGAACACGCAAAATCACACACTTTTTCTTAATCGTGGTTTGAGCTGGTTGGAGTTCAACCAGCGTGTACTCGATCAGGCTTTTGATAAAGAAAATCCTTTGTTAGAACGGTTGAAGTTTCTTGGTATTGTCAGTTCTAATTTGGATGAATTTTTTGAAGTCCACATGGCGGCATTGCGTCAACAGTATCAAGGTCATCACATGGCCACAGGACCTGATGGTATGGAGCCAAAAGAAGAGTTGGTCGCGCTAGCAGCTAGAATTCATCAGCAAGTGCAAGATCAATATCGCTGTTGGAGTGAGGAAGTCTTACCGGCACTTGAGGCTGAAAAAATTTCTTTTCATCGTTATTCGGATTTACCAGAAGAAGAAAAAAATTATTTTTCCAACTATTTTCGAGAATTTATTTTTTCAACGCTGACACCGCTTGCAATTGATCCATCACATCCTTTTCCTCAGTTGCCTAACTTAAGTTTGTGCCTCATTGTCTTGCTCGAAGGAGCTGGAATTCATAGTGACTTAGCGATGGTGCCAATTCCCACAGTATTGCCGTTAATTCTACCTTTCTCTCACTCTGGGCAGTGTCAAAAAAGCCAATTTGTCTTTTTAGAAAGCATCATCAGAGAGCATTTGAATGATCTTTTTTTTGGGATGACCATTAAGGGAAGTTATCTATTTCGCCTGACTCGCAATAGTAATCTGACCATTGATGAAGAAGAGTCAGATAATCTTCTCCATGCTATTGAGGAAGAGTTGAGGCATGTTCATCGTAATGCTCCTATTCGTCTTGAAATAGAAGAGATTTGTCCTGAGGTGATCACGAAAAGACTACGTCATCTTTTTCATCTTCATGAAAGTGATCTTTATTTTTTTAAAGGAATCATTAATTTAAAGCAGTTTTTACCGCTAGCATTTGAAATAGATCGTCCTGATCTTCGTGAGGAACGTTTTAGTGCTACGAATGTAGTTTCGTTGAGTGAAGAGGCCGATATTTTTTGGCATCTGCGCAAGAGAGACATTTTATTGCATCATCCTTATGACAGTTTCCAGACGGTTGCTGATTTTTTAGGGCATGCTGCTGAAGATCCTCATACCATCTCGATCAAACAAACTCTTTACCGTACGAGTACAGATTCTCCTTTAGTTTCTTCGCTCATTACAGCTGCGCGTAATGGAAAACAAGTAACAGTCGTCATTGAGTTAAAAGCTCGTTTTGATGAAGCAGCCAATATTAAGTGGGCACGCATGATGCGTGAAGCGGGTATTAATGTGATTTATGGACTTTCAGGATTGAAAACGCACGCTAAAGCAATGCTCATTGTGCGACAAGAGGGAGAAATTATCCGGCGATATGCTCACTTGGGAACTGGTAATTACCATCCATCAACCGCTCGCATCTATACGGATTTAGGTTTACTGACAGCTAGAGAATCTTTGACGGGGGATGTAGCTGCTATGTTTAATGTTCTGACTGGAATTTCTAAATTACCAGAATTGAAAGAGCTGATCTTGGCTCCATATCAAATTCGAGACCGACTATTTGCTTTGATCGAACGAGAAATAGAACATGCTAAGGCAGGAAGGCCTTCTGGAATGTATTTTAAGATGAATGCCCTTGTTGAAGAGAGTATGATTAAAGCGCTCTACCGGGCCTCTCAAGCAGGTGTTCCAATCAAACGTCTCATAAG
>CAYYAN010000135.1:0-5194 GCA_964469825.1 uncultured Chthoniobacter sp.
GTATGAGTCCATACTGTCCTGATCAAAATTCAAGTCTAACGCAGCAGCCATCGGCCTTCCAGGCTTTGGCAGTGGGGAAGGATGAAATATCAGGGCTAGCGCCCCAACAATAATAAGTAGAAATTAATTCGTCATGGATATATATTGCGATCTATGAAATTCCTCTCTCACACAAAAAGCTTTGTAACTTTTTACTTTTTAGCATTGTTAGGAGTCTCCTCTCTTGCTTCCCTTCAAGCTGAACCCCCTCTTAATCCTACGTGGGCAGCTGACAGTCTTTGGACTGAGTTTATCTGGACAAAAGGTCGTTACTCACTGCAAACAGAAGATGGTTATCCAACTGCAGACTTCTACTGCCTGTTTTTGAACAATAATCGATGGTCATTATATGACTTTGGCATTTTTGGGCTTTTTGCAACTGATTATTACTTTGACACTCATCTTATGAAGAGCTCGAAGTCGACGATCATTCGATCTCGAGATACCAAGACTGGTCTCTATCATTACACACCTCGCCCAGGCTGCGAGAAGCAAACCATCGATTATGTCGAAGGTTGGTATGCTCAGCGAGATTTTTTAAACTGGTCGAATCTCTGGAAATCTGCTCCTTCTGTTAGCGATATCTATTCTTATGTTGAGGCTCAACTCAAATTGAAAACAGCTAATCAAGGAAAAGCTTTGCCAGAGGAAGAGCTCTCTCAAGCAAAACAAATAAAAGCAACAATTGAAAACAAGTTCTCTCAGGCGATGCTAGCAGACTTGCGACATAGTTTTAATTTGAATCAGAATGATGGACATCCAATAGGCGATACCTTTGATTATCTTGATCGATTGATTGATAAATTTTTAAAACGTCCTAATCAAGAAATCACATTTACCTTGGTAGAAGAATATTTAACCACAAACGACTTCTGTAGTGGTTTTCAGGTGAAAGGAAATCCTATCATGAAATTGAGCTACAATCAGGAGACTGACTGCGATACTGTTACTTTAGCAGAGGGAATCTCTCCTGATGATCATCTCCCCTTCATTATTTTAAATAGCACCGAGCTTCCCTGTGTTTTTGGAGAATAAAGTTCTCGTTAACCCGGATATTTCACGTCAATTCTGCTGCGGCTTGCGAGAGCCAGGTGTATACTGCGTCAGTCTAGGATTGCTTCTCGGGCAGTATGAAACATACAGCCGTCGTCGCAATCCGTTGCCTTCCTTGTCTACATCAGGCTACGTTGCGCCTCGCGACGAATTACGATGAAATATCCGAGTTAAGAATTTTCGGTTAAACCTGTAGGTATCGAAAAAATCGGACTTCGTCGATCGGATGGGTGTAGCGGTTGATATCCGGGCTATATTTTTGATGCTTTAATTCATGCTGCAGCAAACATTTCTTAGTTGCAAGCAGCCTCGATAACTGCAGAACCAATCGATTTTTCAAAAACCAATTTTTTACCTGCAACTTACGCCATATTTCCTGTAATCTTGAGCTATGCACCGTTCCTCATCTTCTTCTACCCTTTTCGTGAATTATCTTCTTCTACTTGGAATTGGATTGATTTGGGGATCACAATATTTTTTCATCAAAATTTCTTTGGGAAGTTTTTCTAACACCATGGTCATGGCGGGACGAGTTTTTATCGGAGCCTCTGTTTTGACGCTTTTGTTGAACATGCGAAAAGAAGGTCTCTCCGCCAGAGAGCCTCAACGTTCTTTTTTATCCCTCTTACCAGAATTTATGCTTATTGGTTTTTTTGAAGCAACCTTACCCTGTTTTCTGATTGCTTGGGCACAGCAGCAAGTTCCTAGTAGTGTTACTGCTATTTTAATGGGAACGGTACCTCTCTTTGCTACTATTTTAGAGGCTCTCTTCGTCAAAGATTATCCAATTTCAGGAAAAAAAACATCCGCCATTCTTACTGGATTTTTAGGAGTCCTCGTCCTGATTGGCCCAGCTCTCTTCGCCAGCACAGACCACCTCTCATTTTCTACGATGTTTCCAATTGTTCCGGTCATTGCCCTTCTTTTTTCTTCACTCTGCTTTGCAATCTCTGTTTCACTGATTAAGATTCGGTTAGGCAATCAAGTAGCACCCCTTCGTGCAGCACAAGGCATTCTTGTTGGAGCTACGATCACGGCACTTCCCTTTCTGTTCTTTTTTTCAAAAACATACTTTATCCATCCAATCTCTCACATTGCTTGCTTATCTCTTATTTTGCTAGGCATCTTTGCAGGCGGTATTGTTTACACGCTCTATGTTCGATTAATCAATCGAGCAGGTCCAAGCTTTGCTTCCAGCGCTAATTATCTTGCTCTCCCCATTGGAGCATTTATCGGAATTGTTATTGCGAAAGAACCTTTTACTTCAAATGTCATTGCTTCCTTCGCTCTTATTTTAAGTGCTCTTTGGTTATTGCGAGAAAAGAAGAAAGCTTGATGCATTCTGCTAGAGTTCTATTATTTTTAGATGAGTAAAAAAATTTGTCCGGAATGTGAAATGAACGATGTGCTAGAGCATGTTGAGAAATGGGAATGTATGACCTGCGGTCATGAATGGCCACGCGAACCTGAACCTGAACAAGCCAAAGTTATAAAAGATGCGAATGGAAATGTACTCACAGACGGTGATCGCGTCATACTTATTAAAGACCTTCCACTTAAAGGAGCTCAAGTTCTCAAAGGCGGAACAAAGACAGGTCCGATTCGATTAGTTGATAGCGATCATGACATTTCTTGTAAAATTGAAGGGGTTGGAGCAGTTGGCCTAAAATCCTGCTTCGTCCGAAAGTGTTAGCCCGGATACTTCATAAAGCCATATTATTTTAAATCAAATTAAAAGCTATTCCCCTATGCCTATGAAAAAATTTTCCTCTCTCATAAAACAAATTTCAACTTTTTGTTTTTTCTCGTTATTAGCATCAGTCTCATCTCTTTCTTCCGCACAAGCAGAAACTTCAACTGATGTCGCTTCCATCTGGAATAAAATTTCTTGGCTGTGGACAAAAGGCCATTATTCACTTCAAACAGAAGATGGTTATCCCACTGCAACCTCTTACTGTTTGTCCTTGAACAACAATGGAAATGCACTAGGAGATGGGTATGCCCAATTTGAAAATTACTACTTTGATAGTCATCTGATGAACGGCACAAATTGTATCATCATTCGATCCAGAGATCCTAAAACTGGACTTTATCATTACAGACCTCGCCCTGGTTGTGAGAATGAGATTATCGATTACGTCGAAGGTTGGTATGCTCAGCAAGATTTTTTAAATTGGTCAACCCTCTTAAAATCTGCTCCTTGCGTTAGCGATATCTATTCTTATGTTGAGGCTCAACTCAAATTAAAAGCAGCTGAACAAGGAAAAGCTTTACCAGAGGAAGAACGGACTCAAGCAGAAGAAACAATTGCAAACTTAAGAAAAAAATTCTCTCAGGCGATGCTAGTAGACTTGAGATATGGTTTTTCTTTTGATGTAGCCAATCTTAATCCAGCAAATCAACATCTAGCAGGAAGTACTTTCGACCATCTCGATCAGTTAATTAATAAATTTTTGCAAGATCCTGCTCATGAATTAACCTTGGTAGAAGAATATTTAACAACTAGCGCTAACAACCATATGCCCTTGCCTACTCAAGTCAAAGGACATCCTATCATAAAATTGAGCCACAATCAGGAAACTAACTGCGATACTGTTACTTTAGCAGAAGGAATTTCTCCTGACGATCATCTCCCTTTCATTATTTTGAATAGTACGGTGCTTCCTTATTATTTTAGTTTTCCATGTGAGGGATAATCAGGAGACTGACTGCAATGCTGTCACTGTATCCATTCGCATGAATTTTTAGAGAGTTGTTTGATTCGAAGCATTCTGCAATAACTTTATCGCTTCTTTAATAGAAGGCCCACAAATCTTCAGTGGTTTCAGATTTTCACAAAACTCACGCCAGACATAGAGTTGCAACTCACTCGCATCAAATTGCCGATCGAAAAAAACGCCATCATTGCGATATTGAAATTGTTTGAGACTACGATAGCGATCATCTTTTAAAAACCCCTGCACCACCCAATCGTAAATCGGAATGAAATGAAAATGAAATGACGGTCCTTTCATATGACCGTAGCGTCCAATGTAAAGAAATTGGGGCTTCAAAACTTCCATTACTAACTTTTGCACACGTGCTAAGTGACTCCCCATCTCCTCCAAGGCCTTAGAAGGAAGCTCCCAGAGGTGAGTTGTTTTTTGCTTTGCAAACATCAAGAGATAACCAGGAAGAAGCGAATCGGGTCTTTGATGTACGATCCAATGCTCTGTTTCGAAAAGAATGTCGTTCTTACATACCCCTACTACTTGCTTTACATCACTAGCAACGGGTTCTGCAAGAACTCGAATGTTATCAGATGGTAACGACATGTTCTTATTTTCTCTCATCAATTACAACTTCTGCAATCTTCATTTCACACTTTTCTTGCAATCAGATGACCTTGGACTGCTGGCTTAAAAGAAAATTCGTCTCCTTGTAAATTTTCTAAAATTTTTTTCCACTCTTGTAATTTTTTTTCGGTGACTAAGTTTGCCTCAAGGGCTTTTTTTTCCCACTCAAGCAAGCGTGAGAGAAGAATGTTTTTTGCCATGAGAGCATTAACTGTTCGCTCCGTAACGTAATACTCAAGATCAAAAAAGCCGCCAATGCTCTCACAGAGATGGGATAATTTTTCTCCAATGTTAAAATCGACACCGTGAAAATTTCCAAGAGCTATGAGTGTTTTAAAATAATCAAAAATGACTTCGCATCTTGGCGATGAGCTTGCACTCTTCATAATCGATTCTTGCAGTGACAACACACCTGCTGGTTTTAAAAGGTGCGTCATGTTCAGTAAAGCGGCTTGAGGATTTTTCAAATGCATCAATACCATTCGCGAGTAGACCAAATCGGCTTTTTGCTCCGGCAAATTACCAATACTTGTAATGTCACCTTGCATGACAGTGACTTGTTGAAGTCCTTTTTTTTGAAGACGCTCCTGCGTCCGCACAACCTGATCACGACTGAGGTCTAACGCATAAACATGTCCTGTTGTTCCGACTGACTCTGCCAAATATTCTGTCATCGCTCCAGAGCCACATCCAATATCCCAAACAGTCATTCCATGTTGAATCCCTGCTTTTTTAAGCTGCTCAAAAGCAAAAACAGCTATCTGCTG
>CAYYAN010000136.1:0-5170 GCA_964469825.1 uncultured Chthoniobacter sp.
GAAACATCCTGGCTAGAATATTATTTGTATTTAGTTGCAGGCTCAGTTGGAGAATTTCTAACGAATCTGATTCATGAATTAGATCCAGCATTCGCAATTATTTCTTTTGAAAGGATGCAAGCTTTGGCAATCGATTATGGAAAGGGGCTTCAACTTGTAAATATCTTACGAGATTTCTCTCATGATCAACAGCAAGGACGATGTTATTTTTTGGAAGAACAAAAAGAGCATTACCAAATTCTCGCAAGTTCTTATTTGGAGTCAGGAGTAACATATGTCAATTCGCTGAGACCTGGACGATCAAAAGTTGCATATGCTCTTCCACTTTTATTAGCTCAAGAAACATTAAGTTTAATAAGAAAATATCCAAATAGTGAAAACATCAAAGTAAGTCGCTGGAAGGTGTATTGGACCTTATTGAAAGCATTCCGCTTTTTGTTTTCATAGCAAATCTATTACGACTTACGGAAAGCCTATGTCTACGGCGTTGAGCTCCAATTTCGATTTGGACGGTATGAAACATACAGCCGTCGTCGCAATCTGCCGCTTTCCTTGTCTACATCAGGCTGCGCGGCGTTTCGCGACGAATCTAGAGAGAAAAACAGAGCAAGAAACAAAACCTAAAAACCAAAAGCGAATAGTATAACTAACTATAATTTCTAATAAACTAATTTTCGATGAATCCAGATGCTTTGTAATAATCCGAGGCTGAGCATGCTCACTAGGATAAAAGAGCCTCCGTAACTGATCAGAGGAAGAGGGAGTCCAGTGATAGGAGTGACACCAATCGTCATACCAATATTCATGAAGGTATGGGTGAAGAAAAGAAAGATAATACCGATGGCCAGGAGTCGACCGAAGGAATCATTGGCCTGATCTGCAATTGTTAGTCCTATCAAAACAAAGGCAGCGAAAGCAATTAAAAGAAAAACTCCGCCAATAAAGCCATGTTGTTCACCTAATACAGAAAAAATAAAATCATTATGGACGATCGTACTAGGGAGGTAGCCGAGTTCATTAAGCGTGTTGGCGGCTTTAAAGCCTTTTCCAAAGAGCCCGCCAGAGCCAATGGCATTGAGGGATTGATTGATGTTCCATCCTGCTCCTTGAGGATCGAGTGAAGGATCGAGGAAAACCGTAATGCGGTCTCGTTGATACGGTTTCATTCCAAAGTTGACCATTAAAGGAATAAAAGAGATGCCGAGTAAAATCAGGGTGAGGAGATAGCGTGCAGGAACATTAGCTGCATAGAGCATGGCAAAGAAAATCGGAAGCCAAACAATGGCTCCTCCTAAGTTGGGTTGAATTAAAACTAGGATCCAAGGAACTCCCATGATGGCCCCACAGACAGCAATACGGATAATAGGAGGACTCTTCTCGGAGGTGCTAAGATAGAGGGCTAGGAACATGATACCTCCAATAATCGCAAGCTCTGAAGGTTGGAAGTGGCAAAAGCCGAGGTTCAGCCAACTTCTCGCACCATAAACTTTGACGCCAAAAAGCATTACGGCAACAAGTCCCAAGAGCGCAATTCCATAAATAGGAATGGCGCCAAGTCGCGTCCAACGATAATCAATGAAAGCTGTAATAAAAAAAAGAGGAGTGCAAAGGAGAAGCCAGCAAAATTGACTCAAGGTAAAATGAGTTTCACGCATCCAAGTGGCGCTGTAGATGGAATAGAGTCCAAAGGCTAGTAGCGCAAACATGAGCAACAGAAGCGGCTTATTGAGTGCTAGGAATTTTTTGAGGAGCATGGAAGAGAATTAACCCGGATATTTCATGGGAAATCATAGTGAGGCGCAGTGCAAAGCTCATGGATACAAGGCGGGCGAAAAATTTCGATACAATGGCTGTACGTTTCATACTCTCCAAATCGAAATTTAAAACCAACGTAGTAGGCATGGGCTTTCTGCAAGCCGGAATAGATTTTCATGAAATATCCGGGTTAACCACAAAGATCGCAAGGAAAAATTTTTAGGAATTTCTACTGGTTGTTTTTGCCCCTGTCTGCGTTGTCCTCGCTTATGTTATGTGCGCATAGCGTCTCACTCGGAGCGCCTGGCCAGAGACAAAAACTCGTACGTATTATTTTTTCCTAAAAATTATTCGGCATGGGTATATTCTACTATTTTCTCAATTCCACATCTTACGATCGAGGCTTCGATAACTCAGTGCTTCCAAAACATGTTCTGTTTCAATGCTCTTAGCAGATGCTAGGTCTGCAATGGTACGAGCTACTTTCAAAATGCGATCATAAGCGCGAGCGCTAAAACTTAATTCGGTGATTGCTTTTTTAAGAAGTTCTTGGCTTTCTTTTTTGAGTTGGCAATGTTCACGAAGCTGAGTGGGGGTCATGCGTGCATTATAACGAGTTTTTTTCTCTATTTGCTGTATTGAAAAACGCTTTTCCTGGAAGCGGTGAGCTGCAATGACTCGTTCTCGAATAGTGCTAGATGGTTCTGCTATCTCTGTTGCGGTAAGTTCGCTGTATTGAATAGCTGGAGCCTCAATATGTAAGTCTATACGATCGAGGAGAGGACCTGAAATTCGTTGTCGATAACGTTCACGTTGTAGGGGAGAACAACGACAGGTTCTGTTCAAGTCGCCATAGTAACCGCATGGACACGGGTTCATTGCAGCAACAAGCATAAAGGCTGCTGGAAAGGTCATGGTTCCTGAAGCTCGTGAGATCGTGACTTTTGCATCTTCTAATGGTTGACGGAGTACCTCTAGCGTAGAACGGTGAAATTCCGGGAGTTCATCCAGAAAAAGAACGCCATGATGAGCAATACTAATTTCTCCAGGAGTGATGTTGGCCGAGCCACCGAGAAGGCCAACATCAGAAATAGTATGATGAGGATCACGAAAAGGCCTTTCTCTGATGAGTGCTGCATGAGGTGGCATGAGACCACAGACGCTATGGATTTTAGTGGTTTCTAAAGCCTCTTCCAATGAGAGGGGGGGCATGATGGTTCGAATACGACGTGCTAACATTGATTTGCCAGAGCCAGGAGGGCCAATAAGAAGAATATTATGTCCTCCGGCAACGGCAACTTCTACGGCGCGCTTGACTTGGTGTTGGCCTTTTACTTCAGCAAAATCAACATCAAAATTTTCTTGATGTTCTAATAATGCAGAAGGATTTTCCTGGGCTGGAACCAAGTTTTTTTTCATGGAAAGAAACTCATAAGCTTCTCGAAGGTTCTGAATGCCGTAGACATCAATACCTTCAACAACAGCTGCTTCGCGGACATTGGCTAAAGGGAGAAGAACGGCTTTTTTACCTCGCGCTCGTGCTTCCAGAGTTAGTGGCAGAGCTCCTTTAATCGGTCTAATTTCTCCAGTGAGAGCCAATTCACCAGCAAGATAACAACGATCTAAACGTGGCAATGTTGCTGACTGAGCCAAGGCAATCATTCCAATGGCGATGGGGAGGTCAAAACTTGGTCCCTGTTTTTTGATATCAGCAGGAGCCAGATTGACTGTTGTTCGTGTGCGTGGCCAGGAATAACCGCTATTGCTAATAGCGGCAACAACACGATCTTTACTCTCACGCACGATCGTATCAGGAAGGCCAACCACAATAATGGCTGGATCTCCAGATCCTGTGTGAATTTCAATTTCAACTTCAATGGCATCAATGCCAATCACAGCAGCGGAAAAGACTTTGGTTAACATAACCGACAAGCATTCCTAAGAATATCTCACAGGTCAAAGGGGAAAGAAAAAAATGAACGAAAAGCAAAATGAATTGTCGAACATTGTAGTTTTTAAGTTCGACTTTTGTCTCATTTTATGCCTCCCAAATCTAGCAATCTTACTGTTCAACGTTATTTTCATGATCTCATGTCGGCTGTGCAAGAGT
The DNA here is from genome assembly GCA_964469825.1 of uncultured Chthoniobacter sp. Classification (GTDB taxonomy): domain Bacteria; phylum Verrucomicrobiota; class Verrucomicrobiia; order Chthoniobacterales; family UBA6821; genus CAIWMF01. Next base: position 3,866 of record CAYYAN010000136.1, read on the forward strand.
CTTCAGAACTTTTGTACACTGGATACTATGAAGATCCTCCTGAAGATGAAAAAATAACTGAAATTCATCAATTGGAAACTAGTAAAGCCTCTCAATTGATCAATTTGAATATCAAGTATCGTGTTTGAGAGCGTTTTGAAAACTCTACTGAGGCTGTGAAGAGCTGCATTGCTTCACGTATTAGATATACGTTCAGCGCTGTGTTCTGAGGCGTCTCGCTCTTCATCATCCTCAACGAGGTTTGAACACACTCTCGTTTTTACCTTGAAACAGTCAAGGACTGTTAGCTTTCCCCACCTATTTTTTAAAAAACGCAAGAATTTTTTGAACATTTCTTTTATCGGCGTTGTCTAACAAGAAACGAGCAATTTTTAAAGATTGTGAGTTTTTCTTAAACCATCAACTAAAAACGTTATGTCCATCGAAGATACAGATCCCAGCTTGCAGCGTTATTTGAAAGAAGTTTCTCAATATCCTTTGATTTCTCCACAACGAGAAATTGAGTTGTCTGTTCTCATTAAAAAAGGAAATAAAGAAGCAATTGCAGAAATGACACGTGCTAATTTACGATTGGTTATTAAAATTGCTCGCGAGTATGCTAATTTAGGCTTGCCGTTGTTAGATCTTATTTCGGAAGGGAATATTGGTCTGGTTAAAGCAGTCAAGCGATTTGACCCTTCAAAAGGTGGAAAGATGAGCACTTATGGTTCCTGGTGGATTAAACAAGCGATTAAGCGAGCTCTTGCTAATCAAGGTAAAACCATTCGCTTGCCGATTCATCTTATTGATAAAATCGCTAAGATTCGTCGCGTGAGTGATAGCATGAGCGAAGCTCTTGGACGTGAAGCCACGAATGACGAGATTGCTGAAGAAATTGGGATCAATGCTGCTAAGGTGGCACAGCTCAAAGAAGTAGCTTGTCGTCCAACGTCGCTAGATGCTCCTCTGGGAGAAGATAATGATATGGAATTTTCTGAAACAATTTGTGATCAAAATGCAGCTGATCCTTTTGATAACCTTCGTGAAAAAGATATGTATGATCAATTGAGTGATCTTCTTGAAAATTTAGATGAGCGTGAACGTGCTATTATCAGTAATCGATTTGGCCTTGATGGTGAAGATCCTATTACTTTGGAAGAAGTCGGAGCAAAGATGGGAGTGACCCGCGAACGTATTCGGCAATTGCAAAATAGCGCATTGAATAAAATGCGCCGAGCATTCAGAGGTAAGGAGGTTGTGACTTTCTCTTCATTTATGACGGCAACAGCCTAGCCCTGATATTTCACGGCAATTCAGCTGCGGCTT
>CAYYAN010000137.1:0-5168 GCA_964469825.1 uncultured Chthoniobacter sp.
ACAGGAGTTACTGGTAACTTAATTCGAAGGGTTTGGGAGCACCGAGAAAATCAGATTACTCACAGAAGCTATTTCACTTTCGCGAACATGGTTTTAAAAAGTTTCTTAGCAAAAAAGGAAGTCCATGACTCATTTGAGACCAAACACTAAGCTCCACAGTGGCGGGCTTCCCGCCTGCGCGGGAACGACATCGAGGAGGTAAGTTGATGTTTATTTTAACCCCAGTGCCTGTAGGGGAGCAATTCTCAATAACTGATTCACAAACGAATGAATAAGTTTTCCCCATAAAATACATATCCACAAAATTTTTACTTTCTTTCTACAATAGAATTACTTATTTCAAAATTATCTCTGACTTCCTTATAGCCATTGGGGCTAGCCCGAATCAACTATCAGTTATCCAAGAGGTTCTTTTTAGGATGACTTTTCTTCCTGTTATGAGATTCAAAAAAATCAACCAGAGTTTTTCAATTTTTTATTTTCATTCATGTTTTTAGGATTATGGTGGTTCGATGAATTTTGAACACTATCTCGCAACGCGCCCAGAACTTCTCTGGATCTGTATCTTAGTTCCAGTTTCTCTCGCTGTTCTTGGAAATTTTCTCGCCCGAAAATGGATTCACCCTGACAAGCGCACTCCTCATCATGCTATTGCGCATGCAACATTGGGACCAGCCGCAACGATTTTTAGTATTCTTGCTGCATTTATAGTTGCCACAACGTGGAATGAATACATGGCTACGAAGTCTAACCTCAATGAGGAAAGCAATGCATTGCGTGATCTTTATTTTAATGCGCAGGCCTTCACTCCAGATTTTGGCAACAAAATTCAAAAGCTTTGTCGCGATTATCGCAAAACCGTCATCAACAACGACTGGAAAATTGTCATCAAGGGAAAAGATGATCTTATCGGTGATCACATTATCGGTAAATTGTCAGATCTTTATCGATCATACCAACCAAAAACAGATAATGAGCGAGTCTACTTTGGTATGAGTGTACAAAATTTAGAAAATCTTCGCAAATATCGAGAACAACGGATTCAAGATTCGTTTACCGGCTTGTTGCCTCTACTTTGGATTCTTTTTCTTCTTGGCGCAACGACCCTTATTTCTGTCAGTCTTTTAATGATCTCCTCTCCAGGTCAAACACACGGAGCCATGTCGATGCTGCTTTCAGCCATGATTGGTATTATGACGTTTGCCATCATCAGTCTTGACTTTCCTTTCATTGGATTTACAAAAATGAGTACAATGCCATTGGAAATGATTCCAATGGGAGAGGATACTCCGGAAGCAGTGCACGCTACAGGCTACAGGCTTTAGGAAAATCGCACTTATGCAATTTTTATTTCTGTTTTTTTTAGCTGCCATCAATTTTTATTTTTCATCAGGAAGCGCTTGGGCACTCGATTCCAAAAAACAACTTCCTCGCACTTCGCTCTCCATTGGGGCTTCGCAACTTGATGTCGCCATTGCTGCTGATCAAGCAAGTTGCGAACAAGGATTGATGAAACAAAAAACATTAGGTGCAAATGAAGGAATGCTCTTTATTTTTCCTTCTCCACAACGCGTCGCTTTTTGGATGAAAGACACATCACTCCCTCTTAGCATTGCTTATCTCACCAGTAGCGGACGCATTGTTGAAATACATGACTTAGAACCTTTCGACGAGCACTCAGTCTTGAGCAGCTCCTCTGCGATTGTTTATGTTATCGAAGCACCTCGTGGATGGTTTGCTAAACATCAAATTCTTCCAGGAGATTCTGTACAAGGACTACCTCACTTTTCTTCAGCAAAATAAAAATTTCATTTCCCATTTGTGTCATGATCGAGTATAGTACACATTCTACTTAACAAGTAGAGTCCGTTCAAAAACGGATAAAATAATGCAATGCAAGGAGCAAAGAGCACCGCCGAGAAGTGTAAAGTATACTCAACAAGGCGATCACCGGAGCGACGCAGCAATGTTCTATTTTAGCTTTTTTGAACAGACTCTAGCAGCCGTAGCTCAATTGGATAGAGCATCTGACTACGGATCAGAAGGTTTGGGGTTCGAATCCCTACGGCTGCACTTCTCCTTCAGAGAGTTATAGTCAAAAGTTGAAGTAAGATAAAGACACAAACATTTAATACTTCAATGTCTGTCTCTCCTCTCCAGCTAGCAGAAATACTGCGTCATAAAAAAGACTTTGTCTGGCTTGATTCTTTGATTCCTCAAGCTTCTTCCAACCCTAAGGAACAAGGACTCTCCCTGCTCGCTGCAGACCCTGATTTAATCATTGAAGGAGGCCCACATGACTGGCCATTACTGAAAAAAGAACTCAGTAAAAGACTGGCGACTGAAGACTGGAGGCTGAAGAAAAATCTCTCTCTCTCTTCTCATGGCAAAGCGACGAGCAACCCTGTTAACAATCGAGAATTAACGACTGAGAGCTTTTCTCATAAAGAAAAATCTCACTTTAAACTCGCTCAGGCCGATGAGATGCAAGAAGCCGACGGTAGACAGCAGCGGAGTGTAGGTGGGGATAATAGAGCAGTGAGCTCAGAAGCAACGCAGCCTATTGCGGCTTCAGCAGAGTTTCAAGGGAGATTTCCAGGCGCAGCCATTGGTTTTTTTAGATACGACGGGTCCTTCAGGTTTGGTTTTTACGAAAAGGTTTATCGCCATCTTGCAACCGAAAAAAAATCGGAATGGTTGACACCTCTTGCACCGTTAGAAATTCAAAAATCCACACCACACAAAAAAGTAAAGCCTCTTCATTTTAAACATAACATGACTCGCGAGAAATTTTGCGAGATAGTCCGGGAAGCACAACGAGAAATTGCTTTAGGAAATATTTATCAAATTTGCCTCGCTCACTCACTCCAAGCTTCTTGTGAACAAGATTCATGGCCGCTTTACCTTTCTCTACGACAGCATTCTCCTGCTCCTTTTGCAGCTTATCTTCAAGCTGGAGAAGATGTCATTTTATCTAGCTCTCCAGAATGTTTTTTAAAAATGGAAGGTCGTCACATTCTCACACGACCAATCAAAGGAACACGCCCCCGCGGAAAAACCTCCATTGAAGATAATAGAGAAGCAGCACTCCTTCAGGCTTCATCTAAAGAAAACGCAGAATTAGTCATGATTACCGATCTGGAACGGAACGATCTGGGAAAAGTTTGCGATTACGGAAGTGTTATTACCTCACAGCTTCTCCACCTGGAAGCCTATCCTCAAGTTTTTCATTTGGTCTCTACGGTTGAAGGCCGACTGCGACAAGAGATATCCCATGTAGAGGCTGTTGCAGCCTGCTTTCCAGGAGGATCTATCTCAGGAGCTCCTAAGAAAAGAGCAATGGAACTTATTCATTCCCTGGAGTCTTTACCTCGTGGACTTTTTACAGGAGCTATTGGCTATTTCGGGTTCGATGGAACAAGTCAATTTAACATCGCTATCCGAACACTCCTTCTGAGCCGTGGAATTGCTCAATTTCATGTAGGCGCTGGGATCACTAACGATTCTATCCCTGAACAAGAATGGGAAGAAACCTTGCATAAAGCTGCTGGCATCTTGATCGCAACACGATCAAGATGCTGCGCAGCAGTTAAAGTTGAAAATTGAAGTTTAAATTGTAACTTAACTTCGTCAAAAAGCAGAAGAATCTGATTCTACAAAGAGTTTGAAATTTTAACTTTTTAACTTCAACTAACTTTTTCTTTTTAAGAAAAAGTTTTAATATTCGCGACGAGGCCCACGACGATCATCACGACCGCCGCCACCACCACGACGATGGCCTCCATAACCACCACCACCGCCACGAGGAGCGCGCTCTTCCATAGGGCGAGCTTCGTTGACTGTGAGACGGCGACCGCCAACTTCTTGACCATTGAGTCCTTCAATGGCAGCAAGACCTTCCTCATGACTACTCATTGTCACAAATCCGAAACCACGAGAGCGGCCGGAAGTGCGGTCCATGAGGATAGAGGCATCAGTAACAGTGCCATATTGTGAGAAGACCTCGCGGAGATCACCATCTGTTGCGGAGAAGGCTAGGTTGCCTACATATAATTTCATAACTAATTTTGGGTTGGTTCATCGTTACGCTGATGGCACTTTCTCGGAATGCACTGAATTTCTCACCTGAGAGATTCAGAGCAGCCCACCGTTTCACGGAGAACCTGCATTACCTCGGACGCTATCACCGAACTTTCATACCTTTCACAAATGAATTTCAAGACTTTTATGCTTGTTTCTGTAATCGCTAGCTACGTTGCCTTCGCTCGCGTTATGTTCTACATAACATTTCGCTCTCAAGGCCGCTTTTACCAACAACAACAGCTCCTGCGCACAAAAATCCTAAAATTCATTCGCAAAAGTTATACGCATGTATGCTTTGAAGTTGGCAATTTAGCAACAGAAATCTTTAGAAAAGTTTATTTTGTTATGCAAATCACTATTCTCAAATTGGAATGTTTAAGCTATCATTGCTCCGAATACAACAAAACCAACCCGCTTTTTGTATGACACCATTCAATAGACTTCTTCTTTCCTCCGTTCTCATTGCTTTCTCAATCTGTCTGATCGTTGGGTGTGCTGACCACACTACCACACAACATTCAACACCTCCTCCACCAAGTCGTTTTGGATATGGTGGAACCAATGCTGATGCATCTTTTGTTGAAACAGAAAGCACAACTAACACGACCACTCCTACGGATGTAACGATAGCCACAAACGCTCCAGCAAACCCCTTCCTCTCCTCCACTCCACAACCAGCAACAGCAACTACACATGATCTTCCCTATGGCGCTCCAGTTCCAGGAAAACCAGGTTTTGTAACTAGCCCTCACTCTCCTAGTTCCGGTTATGTCGATGTGCGCGGCTTTCCTCCAGGCACAGAGGTAAAAGATCCTTACTCAGGAAAAACTTTCTTAGTCCCTTAGAGTCCAGTTAAAATGCTACTGCTAAAGCGCAGAACTGCGTCAATCTCCGCAATCGCTCATCCGACTTCGGCAAGCTATGGCGTGACGTCACAAGGTGGTTTTAGCCAAGTCGAGCACGTCGTGTTACTGTACTCCTCATTCCTTGTCCCGCATCTCCAGCAGCGCATTTTAACCCGGATATTTCATCCCTCTCTACTGCGAAAGCCGGGAACGCCGATAGCTGCTGCGTTAGACTTGAAT
>CAYYAN010000138.1:0-5126 GCA_964469825.1 uncultured Chthoniobacter sp.
AACAACGGAAGAAGATCTACCTCATTTTGACTTATTTTAATTTTCAGTCTTTGATCTCTAGGAACTTCTGTTTTCTAGCACTAAAGATGACTACTAAGAAAACTCATTTTCCAAGACACCCTCTATCGTCCGACGCTAACATAGGTAAATCCAGCCTCTCGAACAATGTCAGGATGCAATAAATTGCGTCCATCGAAAAGCAATGGCGTATGCATAGCCTTCTTGAGCGAACTCAGATCAACATTAGCAAATTCTTTCCATTCAGTTGCAATAATGAGGGCTTCCGCATCTTGAGCTGCTTCTAGAGGAGAGGCAGCGAAGGTTACTTTGTTAATTGTTCCTAATTCCTTAGCCTTTTCCATTCCTTTTGGATCATAGACACTGACATGAGCTCCTTCTTTAAGAAGCTGTACTACTAAGTCCATAGCTACCGAACAGCGGATATCATCTGTATCGGGTTTAAAAGCAAGTCCCCAAACTGCAATTTTTTTATCTTTTAAAATCCAAAGAGCCTCGCGAACCTTTGTTAAAAAGCGTTCGAGAGCTAGAACATTGATCCGTTCAACTTCTTCAAGCAAGGTGAAAGGAACTCCCAGTTGACGACTGATCGAAATAAAAGCAGCAATATCTTTTGGAAAACAAGAACCTCCGTATCCAAGTCCTGCATTTAAAAAATTTCTACCGATGCGCTTATCTGCACCAATACCATCCGCTACTTTTTCTACATCAGCTCCACTTGCTTCACAGATGGCAGCTACAGCATTGATATAAGAAATTTTGAGAGCTAAGAAAGAATTTGCTGCATGCTTGATTAATTCAGCGCTGTTGATATCGGTTACTAAAATTGGCGCCATAAATGGCTCATAGATTTTTTTCATCAATGCCACGGCACGATCATTATTACTTCCAATGACAATCCGATCAGGCTTCATCAAATCAGGAACCGCACATCCTTCACGCAAAAACTCAGGATTACTGACAACATCAAACTCACATCCTGTCTTGTTGTAGCGACGAATAGTTTCAGCTACTTTTTCTCCTGTTTTAACAGGGACTGTGCTCTTGTCAACAATCACACGATATTCTTTCAACACTCCCGCAATCTCACGAGCCACGGTTTCGATGTAAGAAAGATCCACACTCCCATCTGCTTGCGGAGGCGTTGGGACAGCAATAAAAACAACTTCACCATGAGCAACTCCCTCTTCAATACTGGTAGTAAAAAGAAGTCTCTTTGCTGCGACATTGCGAGCAACCAATTCTTCAAGTCCTGGTTCATAAATCGGAATTTGACCTGCTAAAAGCATGTCGATTTTTTTTTGATTGTTATCAACGCAGATAACATGATGCCCCACTTCGGCAAAACAAGCCCCAGTCACTAGTCCGACATATCCAGATCCAATAATACAAAGTTTCATCTAAAGAAGTTTAAGAGTTGAAAATAGGATCAAAGTTTAAAGGTTTAGTTTTTTAGGGAAAGGAAAAAAAACTTAAAATCAAACGCGAATGGTATATATATGTTTATAAAATTGATTAATTAGGCATAAGCCCTGGCATGAGAGGATTAGCAGCACTTGCTGCATTTCTTCCTGCTGGCGTTGGCGGGGTAAAAGTAAGTGGCAAAGTTATCTGAGGAGCATCTTTCAACGCCATCGTAAAGACTGCTCCTGTTTGCAACAAGCCAGGCTGCGTACTTGTTCCTTCATTATTTCTAATTTCTGCACCAAAGGAAACAAGCCAACTAGAAAGTTCACGTGTAATAACATAACGTTGATAAAGAAGACTGGTGCCAGGACTTGTTGTTGCCGTAGTCGGAGAAGCGACCATCGTAGAATCATTCATGTTATAAATCTGCGTAGCGCTAAAGGACCAATGATCATTCAATTTCCAATTCATCGAAAGAGAAGGTTGATTGCCACTCATTCCATTATAATTATTGATATAGGCACTTCCTAATCCAAATTGCAGCCATCTTGTTGGCATAAAATCAAATTGAGTATTGACCTCAGAATATCCAAGCGTTGTCATCGGAACTTGAGAATCAATATGGAGTGCAAACCAACTAACAGGTAAAAAAGTAAAACGATTGTTTAAATTAGAAACAGGTCCATTAAAATAGGGATTAATGGCATTGAGGTCCGTAAAGGTATCTAAATAAAACCAATCGTACGTATCCCCATCACGACGAGTTTGAAGTTTATTTCTTACTCCAACACGCATGATTGCCCAAGTATCAATAGTATCAATGGCATTGAATTGAGGAAAATTTAACGGTTGCAATTGAGTCGAACTCGTTTGATAGCCTGAAATTGTTGTATTATTAGGATTATTGGGCATATACCGATCAAATTGCATCACCTGATTCACATTTGGCCCTCCAGCATAGACACCAGAAAGATTGGCATAAGGTTGAAAAACATGCCGCAATCCATCTAACCCGAGCAGTCTTGATTGTAATGTTTCAAAGCTGCGAGCTATTTTAAAAGACGTTTCGACCCCTGCATTCACAATGGGTCGAACAGTTGTTCCTGTCCAATTAAGTTGATTACCTTGAGCAACACCATTTGTATTAACATAACTCGGAAAGGGAGTAATTGCTCCATTTGTATCAGTATAGTTAGCTCCATGATTGTAGGCAGTCACTCGTACACCAACTTTAGGAACTACTGAGAGCCAACCAAAAAGCGTTTGCGGTAAACTTAGCTGATGAAAGGTATCAAAACGCGTGGCATTGTATCCTGACGGGCTCAGATAATTAGGGTTATTCGTGGAGTTAGCACAAAAATTTCTCTGCAGGTGCCCCAAAGCCGTAGTTCCATCATAGAAAACAGGCAGTCCAAAAAGTGGCTCTTGTTTAAAATCAAAAGCTAACTCTGGCAAACGCTCTGTTGTTTCTTGAAAAGAATTCATTTGCCAGCGAGTCACAAGTGAAAGTGTATAATCTTCATCCATCTTTGTAAGAGCAATGTTATTATCTGGCTGAGGATTGACACTATTCTCACTAGGGTAGTAGGTCTGCATGAAGTTAAAATCACTTAATTTTGTCATATCAGCTGTCGCATAAACATCATCATTAAGATAAAATTTTTGCTTAAACCCAATACGATAACGACCAACGTAGTCTCCACTTGTTGGAGAGGCTATTGTTTGCTGACCTGGAGGGTTATTAGCATTGGGACTATGATCCCAAGCATAATACAAAATAAATTCTCCATTGTTCCGGTCGTTCTTCCCAAAGTGGTTCATAAGATCCAATCCTGTAGCAAAACCACGTAGTGATCGATAATCAGCATGAACACGAGCAATTAATGTATCATCATCAAGAAGAGGACAACTATAAGAACTTAAAAGAAATCCACCCCAAGTAGAATCATATCCTGGCATAATTTGAAAACCTGTCTCCTTCAAACTTGCATAAAGGTAAGGAAGCCAGAAAATAGGCATCTTCCCAGCATAAAGTGTGCTATTCAGAAAAATAACGCGATCCTTGTCGTATATACGAAGCCCGCGTGCATGCACACTCCAACTAGGCATGGAGGAGTCTGAGGTTGTCATAATTCCATCTCTCACACTAAATTCTTTAGTTGTAATCGACTTCATACTGAGTGCATGAAATTTCATAGGCAACACTTCCCCTTGAAACTCCAAAGCACGCATATGTTTTGTTTCTAAATTATAAAGAGCTCGTTGACCATTGAAGGCGCCTTTGTCTTGATAAATGCGAACATTGCCCAAAAGAAGAACATCGCGAGTATCAGGATTATATTCTGCCTTATCACTGTAGATACTCACCCCATTATGATGGATCTGGACATTATCTTCTGCCAGGGCAATACCATTTTCAAACTGCGTATTTCCATCAGCTGTAATCTCAACAGGGTTGCTGCTTAGTGTTGTTGTCTTTGCAGCCGGATCTACTTGAGCCCAAGAAAAAGGAGAACATAAGAAGAATAAAAAAAGTAAAGCGTACAGAGTAAAGGATAAAGAGTTAGAAACCAATTTAGTGGTTCCTCTTCTGCCAAAACATTGCTGATAAAACTCTAGTTGCATTATGATCTAAAAACTCTTCACTCTTTATCCTTCACCCTTACTTCTTCTCACTTCCTAAGTGTCTAATATCTTCTGCAGAAACTGCAAAGACGACATCCTCTGCAATATTGGCAGAATGATCTCCAATACGTTCTAAACAACGACTAATCAAAATAAGATTAAGATATGTTGGAATTTGAGCTGAGTCATCCTGCATGCGTAAAATAAGATGTTTATTAAATTTTTTATTTAAGAGATCTAACTCTCTGTCCTGTGTTTTCACCTCAAGCGCCGCCTTTTCATCATGATTCACATAAGCCTGAATAGCATCATCAAACATTTTTTTAGCTAAAGAAATAATTTTATCAAGCTCATGAAGTTCATTCACTTCAGCATGCTTATTCATCTTCCGAGCGCGACGAGCAATGCTCACCGCTTGATCAGCAATACGCTCAATATTGGCTCCAATTTTCATCGAAGAAATCACATCACGCAAATCAGAGGCCACGGGTTGGAAACGACTCATGATATAGAGTCCTTCTCGATCAATTTGCATTTCTAAAAGATCAATCTCTTCATCATCAGCGATAGCGTTATTGCAATAATCATCATCGTGTTCATAAAGCCCCAGGATGGAATTTTCTAAATTTCGCTTAGTTAATTGAGCCATCTCCAAAATAGTTTGACGAAGGTGATCAAGCCGTTCTGTGAACGAAGTTAGAATGTGAGAACGTGGATGCATGAAAAAAATTTGTTAATGAATTATAATGAAAATATCAGCCAAATCGGCCTGTTATATAATCTTCCGTTTGCTTTTGAATAGGAGCTGTAAAAATTTTATTAGTCTGATCACACTCAATTAACTTTCCTAAGTAGAAAAAAGCAGTGAAATCAGATATACGACTTGCTTGATGCATGCTGTGCGTAACAATTACAATCGTAAAATCTTTTTTAAGCTCGACAATCAATTCTTCAATTTTTGCTGTGGCAATTGGATCCAAAGCAGAACACGGTTCATCCATGAGTAAAATTTCTGGCCGACTCGCAATAGCACGCGCAATACAAAGTCGCTGCATCTGTCCTCCAGAAAGTCCCAA
>CAYYAN010000139.1:0-5096 GCA_964469825.1 uncultured Chthoniobacter sp.
GATTTCCAATAACAAATAAGACAAAAAAGGAAAGGAAAAAATATTTTATTGTTCCAAGCAGTGGGAACATTGAAGAGCAAAGACTAAATAGGCGTGTTGAGATTGTGATTCATCAAGATTAAAAATTTATGAAATTTTCTTTTTTTCTATCTCATAAAGAACGCAATCTTTTTGAGAAATCTATAAAAGAGGTTAAAGATGAAATAAGAGAAAAAATCGAACCGAATTTACCAATAAAGTCTTTATTAAAAATATTACAACGATTTAAAAATAGCCAGAATCAGCAGTTCAAAAAATGGCACCGCCAAGAAATTAAGGGCAGAGATATTGCACAATACCGTTCTGATGTAATGGATCTTATTATAGAAGAACTAGTTGAAAATATTTTCAAAGAAAATAAAATTTCTTTGAATGGCTTTTGTGTGATTGCTTTAGGCGGCTATGGAAGAAAAGAGCTAAGTCCCTATAGTGATATTGATATTCTTTTTTTACGAGAAATTGAATCAATAAAGCCAGCACTAGAAAAAAGTATAAGTTCCATTTTAATGGCATTATGGGATCTTGGCCTAAAGGTGGGGCATGCAACCCGCTCGCTTACTGAATCAATTGATCATGCTAATCAAGAGATGTTATCAAAGACAGCTATGCTCGAGATGAGGTTGATAAGAGGAGATAAAAAGGTTTTCAAAAAAGTTAAAGAACAATTTTTTAAAAAGTGTATTCATCATAAAGAAAAGGAATATGTCGCTTGGAGATTGGAAGATCTTCAACGAATGCATGAAAAATTTGGGAAGACAGTATTCATGCAAGAACCAAATATCAAATCAGGAAAAGGAGGGCTGAGAGACTATCAAAACCTTCTCTGGATTGCGAATGTTTATGCCAAGGCCGACACACTTTCTCGATTAGTAGAATTAAAATATCTTGGTGAAAGTGAACGGCGGAAATTAGAAAAAAATGAATCTTTTTTATTAAGTGTTCGTCAAGAAATGCATGACCAAGAAAAACGATTGCAAGATCGTTTAACACTTCGATTGCAAGGTATTGTTGCAACTGCTTTGGGCTATTCTCAGCGAGGTATTCTCAAGAGAAGCGAAGCCTTTATGAAAGATTACTATGAGAAAACAAGAGAGATTTACCTTATTACTTCATTAGTTCTTGAGAGAATGAAATTATTAGAAAAAAAGAAAAATATTATTACATCATTTTTTTCTAAAAAATTTAATGTTGAAAAAATAGATGGATTTTTGCTGAAAAAGGAGACGCTTTTTCCAGAAAATCGCAATATTTTTAACAAAGACCCCCATCGTATGATGAGAGTATTTCATTTAGCTCAAATGAGGGGTGCAGAATTTTCACCAGAGTTGAGCGACCTAATTAAAAGACGTTTACTTCTTGTAGACCATCAGTTTCAGGAAGCAATAGAAAATCGCAATACTTTTTTACTCATTCTTTCTCGCAAGGGAGAAGTTGGTCGCATTTTGCGAATCATGCATGATCTTGGATTTTTAGGGAAATATCTTCCAGAATTTGGAGCATTAACTTGCCTCGTACAACACGAGTTTTATCATCAGTATACAGCAGATGAACACACCTTGGTTTGTATTGAAAAAATAGACCAACTTCTTTTTAATAACGATCCAAAGTTTTTCCGATATAGACCAATTTTTAAAAATTTAGATGATCCAGCAATTCTCTATCTGAGTATGCTGCTTCATGATATTGGGAAAGCAGCCAATGTTTCTGAACATGCTAAAGCCAGCGTTGCGGATGCAAAAAAAATAGCAGATCGTTTTCATCTTCATGGAGAAAGAAGCCAACAGCTATTGACCTTAGTTGAACATCATGCAGAGTTGGGAAGTATTGCGCGTTCTCGTGATTTAGAAGATTTCACAACGATCAGTAATTTTTCAAAAATAGTTCAAACAATACCAACACTTCATGCGCTTATGATTTTGACATTGGCTGATGGAATGGGTACAGCAGATGCTCAATGGAGTGATTGGAAAGAGCAACTCGTTTGGAATCTTTTTGAAAAAACGAAAAACTATTTAGAAAAAGGAATTCATTTTTTTAAAAAAATTGATGCTAATCGCATTGAAATGGAAGGAGAAATGAGACGGCGTTTAGGAATTGAATTTAATGAAGAAATTAGCACTCATTTTGAGTTGATGCCTGAACGTTATTTTAGGATGATCGACCCTGAGCTCTTGACAGAGCATTTAGAAATATTTCGAAATTTTTTTGAGCGGTTTGAAAATAAAAAGTCTTCTATCCTCGAGTCTGAAATTCGCTGGAAAGAGCATCCAGAGCAGGGATACACTGAAGTTTTGATTTGTGGATGGGATAGAAAATATCTCCTTGAAAAAATAGCAGCATCATTCTTAATTGCAGGAATCAATCTTCTTGGAGCGGATATTTTTACTCGTGCAGACCATCTTACATTAGATATTTTTAGAGTGAATAGTGTTCGCCGAGACTCTTTAATCAATGAAAAAGAAAAGAGAGCCATGGAGCGGAGCCTCAAAGAATTTTTAAGGACTACTGAAAAACCTATCTTTAAAAAACCAGAACCTTATTCTTTAAGTCAGTGGAGATTTGAGACTGAAGAAGCAATTCAACCGCGAGTGAATATTAATTCTGATTCTCATCCCATATATACTCTAGTGGAGATAGAGGCACCTGACAGGCAAGGTCTTTTTTATGATCTCGTGAAAGTTTTTAGTCATCAGAATCTTTCCATTGACCTTGCAAGAATAGCAACGGAGATGAGAGTTGCCTTTGATACCTTTTACATTTTAAATGCAGATGGAAAAAAAATTAGAGATACCGATGAAAGAGCATTGTTGCAACAACAATTAGTCGGAATATTTCATGGAAAATCGAAGTTGTAATAGATTTGTCATGAAATATCAGAATTAGCTGCTGAGATAATTTTTGAGAAAAAAAAGATAAGATAACAAGGTGTTGCAATTCCCGATATCTGACATATCTTTAATTTATTACTCATCCAGCTCAATATGTCACTAGAGCACTTTCAGCGACTCTTTAAAATCTTTGGCGAGCATATAGGAATTCCTTATCTTATGCCCCCTCCCCAAGGACTTTGCTCTTTGCGCTTTGATGATAGGGTCACCATTGATCTCGAATATAATGAAGAACAGGATGCGGTGTTTCTCACAAGCTTAGTTGGAGTTTTAAAACCGCAAGAAAGCAAACTCCTTTATAGCGAATTGTTAGAAGCCAATGTATTATGGGGAGGAACAGGTGGTGCTACGATTGGTGTAGATCCAGTTAGTTTAACAGTCTTTCTTTGTTATCAAGAGCCGTTTAAGGAAATGTCTCTAGAGGAGTTTCAACAATTGGTGAAGCGATTTAGCGATACCGCCCTTTTTTGGAATCAACGGATTGCTGATGGGCCAAAAAAACCAAGAAAAAGTTTAAAAAAAGGGAACTCCCAGAAGTAAAAAAATAAAAAAGAGCTTGCAATTTCACTCATTTTAGACTGGCCTATCTGAATGCAACCATCTAACTCAAAACTAAACGCTATCGTCTACTTTATTGGATTTACAGCTGCTCTTGCTGGTCTATTGTTTGGCCTCGATATAGGAGTGATCTCGGGAGCTAACGAATTTATTCAAAAAGAATTTCAGGTTACCGATCATGTTATAGAGTTGATTGTAAGTGCTACGCTTTGGGGCGCTGTTTTTGGAGTTCTCATTTCTGGCACTTTTTCCAATATTTTCGGACGCAAAAAAGCAATGCTTCTCAGCGCTTTTATTTTTGCAACAGGGTCTATTGCTTGTGCAATGAGTATGTCTGCTAATCAGTTAATTGCTGCTCGCTTCTTATTGGGGATTGCCGTTGGATTAGCTTCTTTTACTGCACCGCTTTATCTCTCGGAAATTTCTCCACAAAATGTACGAGGCATGATGGTCTCTATGTATCAATTTATGATTACTCTTGGAATCTTAGTTGCCTTTTTAAGTGACATGTATTTTGGTACTACTGCTTCTATTGCTGGGCAGGTAGGAGGACATTGGCGCTTCATGCTTGGCATTATTGCAGCACCTGCAGCACTAATGTTTTTCGGAATGCTAATTCTTCCAGAAAGTCCACGATGGCTTTTTCTCAAAGGATTTCAAGACCGTGGAGTAGATGTTTTTCGAAAAATGCTTTTACCTGAAAATGAAATTGCTCGCGAAGTTATTGAAATTCAAACAAACCTTCAACAAAAACAGAATGGTTTTCAAATGTTATTCAATAATTCAAATTTTCGACGTGCTATTATCCTAGGTATTATGTTGCAAATCATGCAGCAGCTAACAGGTATCAATGTTATTTTATATTATGCACCGCGCATTTTTAAAATTGCTGGATTTGCGAGCACTTCAGGACAGATGTGGGGAACCGTAATTGTTGGAGCTACTAACCTGCTTGCTACATTTATTGCGATTGCTTTTGTCGATAAATTGGGACGAAAGCCAATGATGTATGCTGGGTTTGCTGTAACGGGGCTTTCGATGATTATTGTTGGCACTCTTTTTAATATGGACCTTGCAGAATCACCTGTTCTCGGGTACTACGCAATTCTGGCATTACTTTGCTTCATTATTGGGTTTTCGATGAGTTCTGGACCTATTACTTGGATCATCTGTTCAGAAATTTTCCCACTTGCTGGTCGTGATCTTGGTGTGACCTTTAGCACAGCGGCAAATTGGGCTTCTAATGCGGTTCTTGGAGGCGTTTTCTTGACAATGTTAGCGAAACTAGGAAATGGAAATACATTTCTGTTTTTTGGATTTTTTCCAGTAGTTGCTGTTTTATTTTTCCGCTTTTTTGTTCCAGAAACTAAAGGTGTTTCTTTAGAAAAAATTGAGAGCAATTTGCTTTCAGGATTACCGCTAAGAAAAATTGGAAGATAGAAATAAAAGGAGAAGTGAGTTGCGCCTTGTAATAAATAATAGGCAATGAATAGCCGGCGCAACCTACGTTCCATTTATGTGAACGCTTGTGAAGAGTAAAGAGTGTAGAGTTTTAACCCGGATATTTCATCCCTCTCTACTGCGAAAGCCGGGAACGCCGATGGCTGCTGC
>CAYYAN010000140.1:0-5093 GCA_964469825.1 uncultured Chthoniobacter sp.
CTCAGCGAATTTCTAACGCAGTTTTCTTAGCTTGAATTCTTAGTCTGTCTCAGATGCTGCAGCCGACTTATCTTCCAGATTGTAGCCTTGATTTATTTTTTTCTGTAACCTGTGATCTATAACCTGTAACCTCCTTTTTAATGAAATCAAAAAAAGCTATCTATCCTGGGAGTTTTGACCCAGTGACCAATGGTCATTTGGAGTTGATTGAACGTTCATTAAAAATTTTTGATGAGGTGATTGTTGCTGTCGCGCGAAACTCGGAGAAGAATCCTCTTTTTTCAGTGGAGGAGAGAGTAGCATTGTTGAAAGAAAGTTTAGATTCTCATGCGCGAGTTCGTGTAGAATCTTTAGAAGGCTTGCTTGTGGAGGCCGCAAGAAATCAAGAAGCATTCGTGATCATTCGGGGATTGCGAGCTGTTTCTGATTTTGAATTTGAATTTCAAATGGCTCTCACGAATCGTCGACTCGAACCTAAAGTGGAAACAATTTTTTTAGCGCCTCGCGAAGACTGTATTTTTCTTAGTTCCAAGATTGTGAAAGAAGTTGCCTCTCTTAATGGAGATGTGACTCCTTTTGTACCAGCACATGTTGTGAAGGCACTACAAGGGAAGTCTAGGGAGAAATAGATTTCGTATATTATCCTAAAAACGTGAATGGAAATAAAAAGTTTTCCGCAATATAGTCTGTTTTAAACTCTTCGTTCTAAAGCCTCACTAACCCCAATGCGTATAAGGAAACCAGACTCCTTACGCAATTTTCTCATTTTCATTCCTGTTCTTTTAGGATTATTGTTGTTGTTCCATGACTAAAGGTATCCAAGTTCATCTCCATCATATTCCTAAAAATGACTTGCTGCATTTGACTGGAGAAACAAATTCAGCAGTGCTCGAGCTTGAAGAGGCAGGGGTAGAAGCTGTTGGCCCCTTTTTTTATGATTTGCAAGTTGGTCTTTCTGATGGTGGTCTTTTTGCAACAGGGATGCTTTCTCAACGGATGAAGATGACCTGTGTTGGCTGCCTAGAATCTTTTGAATGGGAGTTTGAGACCAAAGAATTCGCGATGCAAAAAGAACTTTCCGGTTCAGAGTTAGTTGACTTGACCCCGGAAGTGAGAGAAGATATACATCTTCTTCTGCCCATGCATCCCCGATGCAATTTGGGTGGAAATAAATGCCCAGCACAGTTTCCGCAAAGAGTCGTTCCCTCTTCAAAAAACTCGGAAGTTCGTTCAGTATGGGCGGCACTTGATAACATAACACACTTATAACACCTCATGGGAGTCCCAAAACGTAAAGTTTCTAAAATGCGCTTGCGCACGCGTAAAGCAGCTAACCGCTGGCATGCACCAAGCCTTGGTAAATGTCCAACATGCGATGCGCCAGTTCATTCTCACACGGTCTGTCCTGCTTGCGGTTCTTACCGCAATCGTCAAGTCTTGGATGTGACTCCTGCTTAATTGCCGGGGTCTTTAATTCTATTTTATCACTCTGAAGCAAAATGAGAATTGTTCTCGATGCTATGGGGGGAGACTATGCTCCTGTCAATACGGTGGCAGGCGCAGTCTTGGCGCTGCAAGCGTATCCTAAAATCACACGTCTCTTTTTGACAGGTGATGAGGCTCTCTTGCGCGCTGAGCTTGATAAACACAAGCTCAACGATCCTCGACTCAAAATTATTCATACGACACAAATTGTTGAGATGAATGATCAAGCTATTGAAGCCGTTCGACGGAAAAAAGATTCTTCAATTTCCCGTGCTGTTGATCTGATTAAAAAAGGAGAGGCAGATGCTGTTGTTAGTGCTGGTCACACAGGTGCTGCGGTGGCAGCAACAACGATTAAATTGCGAACACTCGAAGGAATCGACCGACCTGGTATTGCAACTTATTTTCCTACGGAAAAAAATCTCTGCGTACTTATGGACGCTGGAGCTAATTTAGACGCTCGACCAGAGCATCTGCTGCAATATGCTGTGATGGGTTCCGTTCTTTCTGAATATATTCTCGGTTATAAAAATCCTTCTATTGGTCTGATGTCTATCGGAAGTGAAGATGTTAAGGGAAGTGGTTTTACTAAAGAAGCTTTTAAGTTACTTAAAGCAAGCTCGCTGAATTTTCGAGGCAATGTTGAAGGGCACGATCTTTTTAAAAATCCAGTAGAAGTTGTTCTTTGTGATGGCTTCACAGGAAATGTTGTTTTAAAAACAGCAGAAGCAACCGCATCTTTTCTTGTTCACACGCTGAAGAAAGAACTGACCAAAACGCCTGTTCGAATGCTTGGAGCATGGTTGGCGAAAAATGCCTTTCGTTCGATTCGCAACAAACTCAACCCTGATATTTATGGAGGATCGCCTCTGTTAGGTATTAATGGCATTTGTATCATTGCTCATGGATCAAGCTCTGCAATGGCTATTAAGAATGCGATTGGAGTAGCTGCTGATTTTGTCGAACAAGGAATTAATCCTCGCATTGTCGAAACATTGAAAGAAAAAAACAGTTTATCATCACATGTCACTGAACTTGAAAAATAATCAACTTGTTTCCGCTTCTGTCATCGGAACGGGGAGTTATGCTCCTGAACGGATCATGACTAATGCTGACCTTGAAAAAATGGTTGAAACTAATGACGAGTGGATTCAGACGCGCACAGGAATTCGCGAGCGCCGCATTGCAGCCACTCACGAAACAACGAGTGACATGGCTGCAGCTGCAGCTAATGCTGCTTTAGAAAATGCAGGACTCAGAGCGGAAGAACTTTCAATGATTATTTGTGCAACAGTCACGCCTGATATGTTTTTTCCCAATACGGCATGTTTTGTGCAGACTAAAATTGGGGCAACGCGAGCGATCTGTTTTGATGTGAGTGCGGCCTGTTCTGGTTTTCTTTATGCGATGGAAATAGCTCGCCAGTTTATCGCTACAGGCACTTACAAAACAATTTTAGTCATTGGCGCCGACAAGCTTTCAAGTATTGTTAATTGGGAAGATCGAAACACCTGTGTTCTTTTTGGTGATGGTGCAGGAGCTGCTATTTTACAGCATCGCGAGGGAGCTCGAGGAATAATGGCAACACCTATGGGAAGTGATGGAAGACTTGCTGATATTCTTTACACGCCGGGTGGCGGAAGCGCAGCTCCTATTACTACAGAGAATGTTCATGAAAAACTTTCAACCATTCGAATGAATGGGAGAGAGACATACAAGCATGCGGTCAAAGCGATGGTCGACTCAGCGCAGCAGGCTTTGAATAAAGCTGGGGTAACGATTGATCAAATTAAATGTATCATTCCTCATCAAGCAAACTTGCGGATCATTGAAGCGATTGCTGATCGTCTTGATACATCGCTTGATAAATTTCACATCAATCTTGATCGCTATGGCAATACTTCTGCTGCAGCCGTCGCTATCGCTTTTGATGAAGCTGCGCGGCAGCAACGATTCCAGCGAGGAGATCTTGTCTTGCTCGTCGTTTTTGGTGGAGGGCTCACTTGGGCTGCTTCCGTCCTTGAATGGTGAAAAACTGCCTCATGAATTCTATTAATGCTGCGAATTACGGCGTTATTGCGGTGCTTTTCGCTTCACGTATTAATATACGCTCAGCGTCAGTGCTCCTGGTGCCTTGTACTTCGCTAGTATCAGCGAATTTCTGAGGCAGTTTTTATATTGGCTCCCATTTTTTCAATAACTGTTAAAATTTTAACTCTCTAAATTTATTTATGAAAAATACAATTCTTGTTGGTTCTCAGTGGGGCGACGAAGGCAAAGGCAAAATTATTGATGTCCTGACCGAAGAGGCTGATGTGGTCGTTCGCAGTCAGGGAGGAAACAACGCTGGTCATACCATTGTCAGTGGAAACAAAAAATACATTTTACATTTGATTCCATCTGGAATTTTGCGCAAAGGAAAAATGTGTGTTATTGGTAATGGTGTTGTCATTGATCCAGTTGCTTTGGTCAAAGAAATTGAAGGATTACGCTCTCAAGGCATCAAGGTTGAGAAAAATCTTCTCATCAGTGAAAGTGCACATTTGGTAATGCCTTACCATCGTGCTATTGATGAAAGACGTGAGCAGCTGAAGGGAAAAAACAAAATTGGAACAACAAAACGCGGAATTGGGCCTGCGTACGGAGATAAAGCAGCTCGGGTAGGAATGCGCTTAGGTGATTTGATGAGGTCTGAAGTTTTTGAAAAGAAACTACGCCTTCGAATTAAGGAGAATAATCTTGTTCTAAAAAGCTTTGGAGAAAAGCCTCTCTCTTTTGAAAAAGTTTTAAAAGAATATCAAGCTGCAGCAAAACTATTGAAGCCTTTTGTGACCAATACAGTTGCCTATTTACATGAGGCTATAGCCAAGAAAAAGAATATTCTTTTTGAAGGAGCGCAAGGGACATTTCTTGATTTGGATCATGGAACCTATCCTTTTGTTA
This sequence comes from uncultured Chthoniobacter sp., assembly GCA_964469825.1. GTDB lineage: Bacteria > Verrucomicrobiota > Verrucomicrobiia > Chthoniobacterales > UBA6821 > CAIWMF01. The sequence continues at coordinate 4,429 of CAYYAN010000140.1, forward strand.
CCAGTTCCAATACGACTTCTGGAGGAGCTTGTACAGGATCAGGTGTCCCTCCAAATCGCATTGATTCTGTTGTTGGGGTTCTAAAAGCTTATACTACTCGTGTGGGAGAGGGACCTCTTCCTAGCGAAGATGCTACAGTCAGTCACATGCTCCACCAAATGGGGCGTGAATTTGGTGCTACAACAGGTCGTGCCCGTCGTTGTGGTTGGTTTGATGCGGTAGCAGTGCGTTATGCCACCATGGTTAATGGTGTCGACCATCTTGCGATCACCAATGTTGATGGATTAGACAACGTAAAAGAAATTTTGATTTGCACTGGATATCAAATAGATGGTCGAGGAAAGGTGCTAACTATTCCTCCAAGTGATGCTGAGGAATTAGCTCGTTGTAAACCTGTCTATAAGAGGATGCCAGGGTGGATGATTTCTACTAGCGAGTGTAAAAACTATCGTGATCTTCCACTCAAGGCTCGTCGCTATCTCGAAGAAATTGCAAAACTTGTTGGAGCTAAACTTTGGATTGTGAGCGTTGGCCCAGGTCGTGAGCAGACGATGTGGCTGACGTCATAACGATCTTATGACGCTGTAATGAGCAACGAGTTTTTTAATAAAATATAACATCAAGCTTAACCCGGCTATTTCATCACTCTCGCGACGAGAAAGCCG
>CAYYAN010000141.1:0-5039 GCA_964469825.1 uncultured Chthoniobacter sp.
AAAAAGTGACGATGAGCGGAACTACAGAATGGTATCATCAAAAACATGACTATCATTTTTCAGGAACTCATCTTTTGCTTTATCAATCTACTCTTGCTAATGTCACAGGAGATTTAAATCTGTCATTGCAAGGAGAAAACAATCAAGGAACGCTCCATGGCAATGTCACTGTGCGAGAAGTTGAAGGATCGCCAAAGCTTTTTGTTACTCCATTTTTAATTCCACCTGGAATTGAACTTGCATCGCTGATCTCAACAAATACTCCTGCACCATGGAGTATCAATGTTACTATGACAACGCCTGCTGAACCTGCGGCAACACGCGTTTCCTGTCCCTTTAAAAATATTAATCTTCATCTCACCGGCGATCTTTTTTCCCCCTCCCTTGAAGGAAACATCATCTTACAAGAACTTCCGATTATTTTTCCAAATATGACAATGAGGCTTATCGAAGGAAGCTGCAGTTTTGAGGCCAATAAACCGTGGCAACCAATCTACCATCTCACTGCTAATGGAACATCTCATCACCATCAAAAAATCGGAGTAACGTTATTAAACAATCATATATTGCAATTTCAAAGCGATCCGTTTACTTCACCAACGACACTCGCTCTTCAGCTTTCTCAACAAGATCAAGAAGCTTGGATTTTTCAACTTCCTTACTGGATTCGCGAGCAATCACTCATGGAGCCGACCACACTGGCAGAACCAACTTCATTGCACAACTCTCTCGAAACTCGGAACGACCTCGGTTTCATCGGTTGTGAAATTTTTTATCAAGCAGAGATGAAATAGCGCAACAACGGATTTTTTTCAGCAGCAGAGGATGCAAGAACTCGACTTTCTTTGTAGCATGCTTGCTTCCTTTCTGCTAGGATCCCCTAATGATTAGCATGAGTGGATTTGGTTCAGGTAAGGCTAGCGGTCAAGGTCGTCGCTATCACGTGGAGTGTGCCTCTGTGAATCGTAAAGGACTTGATATCGTTGTTACGTTGCCACGTGGGCTCAATGCACTTGAACCGCAAGTAAAGGAAGAAGTTCAACAATTCGTAAAGCGCGGCCGCATTCAGATTACGATCACCGAAGAAATCGTGATGCGCTCTTTATCTAAAAATCATTTCATTAATCAAACTGTTGCTACTGCTGCTTGGAAAGAATTATTAGATCTTCAACACACTTTAAAAATTTCCACGCCACCTTCTCTGGACACTCTTTTACGTTTTCCTGGAATCATCAATGAAGAAACGCAGCAGCCAGTTGACCTCATTAGTTCGTGGAAAATCATAAAACAAGCCCTTCACCAAGCACTGAAAGTTTTTCTTCAAATGCGTGCGAAAGAAGGCAAGCATCATGCTGCAGATTTAAAAAAACGGATTCGTCTTTTAGCGCAAGTAATAACCCAAATGAAAGAACGTGCTCCAAAGATCTTTCAAGAACGGCGCAAACACTTGAGCAAGCGGTTCAGTGAATTAGGCATTTCGATTCCTATTAACGATCCATCACTCTTACGCGAAGTTGCAATTTTTGCAGAGCGATGTGACATTCACGAAGAACTAGTCCGACTCCAGAGCCATTTAATCCAATGCCAAGAACTTTTAGCATCAGGAGATGCAGCGCGTGCTTTCGATTACTTAGCTCAAGAAATGTTTCGCGAATTCAATACTCTAGGAAATAAAGCCAATGATGCGGCTATTTCGCGCTGGGTCGTCCAAGCAAAATCAGAACTTGATAAAATTCGCGAACAGCTTGCTAACTTGGAATAAATTTAAACAACCCTCTTTCATCGTTTCCATCCCTATGAATTCTTCTACACTCCACTTCCACCGCACTGGCATTCTCTTTGTCATCTCTGCCCCTTCGGGTGCTGGGAAGACGACGCTCTGCACCGCCTTACGCCAAAAACCTGATTTTGTTTATTCCGTTTCTTGCACAACTCGTGCTCCACGACCTGGCGAAATTGAGGGAGAAGATTATCATTTCATTTCTCATGAAGAATTCGCCGCTCGCAAAGAAACACATTCTTTCTTAGAACATGCTGAAGTCCATGGCCATTTTTATGGAACTCTCAAAGGACCCGTTCTCGAATATCTTGAACGAGGCATTGATGTTCTCATCGATATTGATACAAAAGGAGCAGCGGCAATCCGATCTAGTCCAGACCCTCTCATTCAAGCTGCCCTCGCTGATGTCTTCATCATGCCCCCTGACCTTGAAGAATTACGTCGTCGCTTAGAACGACGAGGAACTGAAAACAGCGAAGAAATTAAAATCCGATTAGCTAACGCTGCCCGTGAAATGGAATGTTGGCGCGATTATCGCTACACTATTATCAGTGGATCAATGGAAGAGAACATTGAAAAATTCCGGGCGGTCATGCGCGCAGAACGCTATTTAAGCCGGAGATTTTCGTTAATTTCAGAGTAAAATATTGATGAAACAAAATCGCTTTAAAACCATTGTTGTTGGAGTTACCGGCTCTATTGCCGCTTACAAAACGGCTGACATTGTGAGTCAATTACGCCAACGCGATTATGAAATATTTGTTGTCATGACTCCGGGTGCAAAAAATTTTATTACTCCACTCACCTTACAAACCCTTTCACGCCATCCCGTCTTACACGATCTCTCCGAAGAAGGAACACCCAAGACTTCTTCTTGCGGTCATATTGAACTTGCTGATCAAGCAGACTTATTACTTGTTGCACCAGCAACAGCAAGCGCCATTGCTCGACTCGCACATGGCTTTGCTGACGATGCGCTCGGCGCTGTTGCTTTAGCAACACGAGCACCACTTCTTATTGCACCAGCTATGAATGGAAAAATGTGGGACCATCCTGCCACTCAAGAAAATGTTTTGCGCTTACGTCAACGCGGTGCAGAATTTATTGGTCCTGCTTCTGGCATGTTAGCTTGCGGTTATGAAGGACCTGGAAGGCTGATAGAATCTAGTTTTATTATTGATTACGTCGAAAAATTTTTATCTGAAAAATAATTTTTATTTTTTCTATCTCGAATATTTCAAAAAATGATGCGAAAAAAATTTGCTGTTTTTAACAAAGATGCTTGAACATTTTCTATTAATGGATTCTCATGCTCAGATGATTCCTGCAACTGCAGAACGAAAGGGGTGAATGAAGATGCCCACGAAACCAAAAGCAAAAGCCAAGCCAAAAGCCAAAGCTGCACCAAAAGCAAAGGACGCACCAAAAGCTGCACCAAAAGCAAAGGTCGCACCAAAAGCAAAAGCTAAGCCAACAGTCAAGGCCAAGCCAAAAGCAAAAGCTAAGCCAGCAGCCAAGGCCAAACCAAAGGCTACAAAGAAGAAATAATTTTTCTTCCATTAGTCAAAAACCAAAGATTGGGAGAAGTGGTTCGCCACTTTTCCCAATTTTTTTTATCCCACTCTCTAGGTCCGGATATTTCATGGAAAATTGTGGTTAGAAACTGTTCTGGAAAATAAATTTTTTCCTGTAGCCTGCAACATGAAGACTGTAACCTGTCTTCATGTCTAACTATTCTCAATATCTCTCTGTTGCGCGTGAAGCTGCTTTAGCTGCAGGCGAACTGTTACGCGATCAAGCGCTCCACCATCAACACGAACTGGTAGTTGATGTTTCCGAAGCTCATGATATCAAGTTAGAACTCGACCGTCGTTGCCAAACGCTGATTGAAAAAATACTCCTTCGCTCTTTTCCTGAGTTTGCTATTTATGGAGAAGAAAGCATTAGCGGTGATCCCAATGCTCCATATCAATGGATCATTGATCCCATTGATGGCACGGTTAATTTTTTCTATGGTATTCCTCACTTTGCTATTTCGATTGCGTTACGTCATGGAAAAGAAATTGTAGTCGGTGTCATTTACGATCCAATGCGCAATGAACTTTGGGAAGCAACACGCGGAAAAAGAGTCACTCTCAACGGCCATCCTATTCATGTTAGTCATCGCACTAAATTATCTGAGAGCGCTGTCTCTGTCGGATTGTCCAAAACAGCAGCAACAATCGAAAAAGCTGCTCCTCAGTTTTTAAAAATGGTTCGCTCCGTAAAAAAATGTCGCCTCATGGGAAGCGCGACTCTCGATATCGCTTACGTCGCGTGCGGACGCTTTGATGCCTACATCGAAAATCAAATCAGCTTATGGGATATTGCTGCAGGAGTATTGATGGTCGAAATGGCTGGCGGCACTGTTGAATTAAAGCCACATGCCACCGAGGCTGATAAATATTCGATCGTAGCCTGTAATCCCTTAATTAGGGAACAGTTGAACTTTTAACTTTAACTTTCCATGATTCGCACCGGCATTGGCTACGATGTTCATCGCTTTGAACTAGGACGTCCTCTTATTTTAGGAGGAGTTTCTATCCCACATCCTGATGGCATGGGACTCTCAGGTCATTCTGATGCTGACGTGCTCTGTCACGCAATTGCTGATGCAATTCTTGGAGCTGCGGGAAAACGTGATATCGGTTTTTATTTTCCAAACAATGATCCAACAATTGGCGGCATCTCAAGTCTCAAAATTTTAGAAAAAACCATTCAACTTCTTGCCGAAGATCAAATGCACCTCGGCAACATCGATGCCACGCTGATTGCAGAACAACCGATGATCAACCCTCACATCGAAGAAATGAAAAAGAAAATTGCTCAAGCACTCCATCTCGATGTTTCTTACATCGGCATCAAGGCTACAACGAACGAAGGCCTTGGTTTTTTAGGACGCGGGGAAGGAATTGCTGCGCTTGCAACCGCAAGCATTACAAGCAATGAGCAATGAATAATGAGCCCTAAGATCGCAATATTTTTTTGAGAATGTTTGTCTTAAAAAATCATTCTGCCAAAATAGAAAATAGAAATCTCACAAAAATGATTTTATTTTAACCCGGATATTTCATCACTCTCGCGACGAGAAAGCCGCGAAGGCTGATGGGGCAAGGCAGACGAAGGATTTTTATCAGGGCTGTATGAGTCCATACTGTCCTGATAAAAATTCAAGTCTAACGCAGCAGCCATCGGCGTTCCCGGCTTTCGCAGTAGAGAG
>CAYYAN010000142.1:0-5037 GCA_964469825.1 uncultured Chthoniobacter sp.
ACCTGCGCAGTCATTTACGTTTGTAGACCTTGTGGCGGCTTCCCTCCTTGTTGCATGGCTCATCTGGGTCATTAGCACTTCTTTTGGCAAAGATGAGGAAATTAATTTAACCCTCATTGCTCTAAACTCACTGCTCTATTTTTGTCTTGTCGGAGGCATTGCAGGGCTCCTCTATTTCAGACATCTCAAACCAATCACTTTATTCGGCCTGAATCCTCCTCATTTTAGGAAAATTATTAAACTAGCTTTTCTTTATTTGCTAGCCGTCTATCCGTTGTTGATTCTAAGCCAATCAGCGATTCAGCCTTTCGTTCCCAATCAAAATGATGTGCAAACATTGGTCCTCTATTTTTTAAAAAACCCGGGATGGAAAGAGCGCTGCTCGATTATTTTCATGGCAACATTGGTGGCCCCCATTGCAGAGGAATTTATTTTTCGTGGCTATCTTTATGGCGTGATGCGTCACTTTTTTGGGCGCATTCCTGGCATCGTTCTTTCTTCTATTTTGTTCGCAGCTATGCATCTTCATCTTCCTTCTATGCCAGGATTGACGGTCTTAGCCGTAGCACTTTGCTTGCTTTACGAACGAACTGGTTCTCTTTGGGCCAATATCATGTTGCACGCTACATTCAATACCATCTCCATCGTGATGTTATTAATTTTCAAAGAAACAGTTATTTAAGCAATGCAGGAAGATAATCTTCTAAATTTAATTAGAAAAGAACTCCCTATCCATCATGACTCGGTAATTGTTGGCAGCGGTGATGATTGTGCTGTCGTGAAGATAGACCAAAAAAAATTAGTCCTAAAAACAGACGCAACGATTGAAGGCATACACTTCGTTTCAGAAGACAATTTAAGGGATGTTGCCTGGAAAGCTCTCTGCAGGCCGATTAGTGATTTCGCTGCCATGGGTGCAACTCCACAACATGCTCTGATCACAGTCGCCTCTCCCATTTCCTGGAAAAAAGAAAATTGGTTACAACTTGCTCAGGGTTTCGGAAAAGCGGCACGCACCTTTGGAATCACTGTTGTGGGTGGAGAAATGGCACGTTCTCCGGAAAAACTTTTTCTTTCTGTCTCCCTCACCGGACCTTCAGGCCCTTCTGCCTTACTTCGTAGCGGAGCTAAGCCTGATGATTTGATCTGTGTAACCGGAAAATTAGGTGGCTCTTTCAAAAGCAAACGCCACCTGACTTTCACACCAAGATTAAAAGAAGGTCAATGGCTCGCAACACAAGCCGGCATCACCGCAATGATGGATCTTAGCGATGGCCTTGGAAGCGACCTTCCACGACTCGCACGCGCGAGCAACTGTTCTTTTATTTTAGAAAAAGAAAAAATCCCCTGCCACAAAAGCTGCACCATGGAAGAAGCGATCAGTGATGGAGAAGACTACGAATTGCTTTTTACTGTAACTCCAGAAGCATGGCTCCATCTTCAAAAAAAATGGAACGATTATTTTCCAACACTCTTGCTCACTAAGATTGGAAAAATGCTTCCGCCTGACGAGCCTCCAGGCCTTGTGTCACATGGCTTCGATCACTTTGAGTAAAAAGTATTGAACTATTTCAAAAAATGTTTAGAAAGATTTCAGATGTTTTTTAAACAGTACACATTACAAACCCCAAACAAACCCCGAACAAACCACAATCAAATGAAGCTAATAAAATTCTTTTTTCTAGTACTTGTATTAAACTCAACAGCGCTCTTTTCAACAACTTTTACAAGTCCAGGATGCATCGAGTTAGGAGATGTACCAGATGATACTTATACTTCTGTTCGTTGTCATGATGGAGATACTATTATCCTTCACAAAGGAGACTATCTTAGTATTCAAGCCACAACAATGCTTTCACCCGACATACTTCCATCAAAGGAATTCTCTTTCTATTTTGACACAGACAAGTATCTTGTCAAAAATCCTAGCTCTTGGGCTAGCGCAGATGCAGGTGTTCTGGGCAATGTTTTCTTTTCTAGAATGTGGGTCCTTGCTCAAGACATAGGAATAACAAAGTTGTCTTGTGTCTCACTCAATGAAGACAATATCGCTAAATACATTGCTGAAAATATTAATACGCTAACGGATGATCGTGTTAAGAAGACAACCATTACTATTGATGTTCAGCCATAGTTAAAAAACTTTTCACTACAAACTGATCACTCCCACTTCCAGATTCTTTTTGGAAGTGGGTTTTTGTTTCAATCGTGATGGCTCCCGTTTCCTTTTGCAAGAGGAGCTTGATCCCATAGCGCTTCAGCATTTCTTGCTCGTCATGGTTCATGGAACTTTGCTGCGAAAAAGTTTCTGGAAGAATGAAAATTTTTGGTTTCACTTTTGCTAAGAGAGGCTCGTATTGCAAAAGATCCATCGGTCTCCAGGAGAAATATAAAAGATCAGCAGATAGAAATTCTGACAAAGCTTGATTCGAGAGCCATTCAGCCATAACGGAATTAGGAATGTTTAAAAAGCTTCCTTGTTGCCAATGAAGCTTAAAAGCAAATGAGCCCATATTTCCTGGAGTAAGAAATTCCCCCCAACACTCTTTAGAAAAATTGATTCGATCTGAAAGGCTCTTATAGTCTTGATGTGTGGTTTGACACAATTTTAAAAAATGACGAAATTGAAGAGCACGTCCAACATTGGAGGGGACAAAAATAAAATGGGGCTTCTCTTTTTCTAACAATAACGAAGCTCCACCTGCACTACTAGCATCGGGTTGCGTAAGAATGAGTCCTTCGAGACGAGATATTCCTGCTGATTCTAAAAATGGAATCAGCGTTCTTGAAGCCTGTATGGCACGAGCTGTGTTGATCATCCAAGCTTTTCCCTCCGTCTGCAAAAAAATCGCTTGAGCATCTGGGAAATCAAAAATCGTCAAGCGAGAATGACCTGAAACTGGAAAAGCAATCGAACAAGAACTCCAAGGCAAAAAAGCAAAGCCATGAACAGCAATAAGCAACATTTTGACAAAAAGCCAATTTGCATTATTAAAAATCGCAGCTCCTATTGGAATGATAAGACCTATGCTGATAGCAAGTAATGCTGTTAGCATGATAAGAAAGGCTAGTGGAACCGCAATAATATTGGCTCCAAGAGCCGAGAACGAAACTTGATGAAAGTAGTAAGCTGTAGGCAGAAGGGATCCTACCCAAGCAGCAATCGAGACCGCAACAAGTTGAATCACATGTTTAGCAATATGTTGCCATCGCTTTTGCGACGATGTGATTAGACTTTTTGGCAAAAAAGGATCGGGTTCAAAATATTTTTTGCCACAGCTCTCTAACCATGGTGTTATCAGTATAATTACAAAGACGACTGTAAACGAAAACTGCCAACCCATTGAAAAAAGTAAATTCGTATCAAATAAAAGCAGCAAGAAAGCAGAAGCAGCTAAGTTATTGAGTACTTGCGGTCTTCGCTCTAACAAAAACCCAATCAACACAATGGTCGCCATAATCGCTGCTCGCAAGCTTCCAATATGACATCCGGTCATCATGACATAAGCAAAAAGAAATAAAAGCGTCAGAGGAACAGCGACACGAAAGGAACATCTCAGCAGTTTCAAAAAAAACCAAATGATCATCACCACCATCCCAACATGCAATCCGCTGACAGCAAAAAGATGCATTGTCCCCGTGAGTTTAAAATCATCAAGCAATGCTTCATTTTCTTTGATTCCTAGCACGATTGCTTTGATGATAGCAACAACAGCTTGATCGTTCTCAATGCCTGATTCTAAAAGTTTCTCTGCTCTTTTATGAAACTCCATCGCCCAATGTTTCAAAAGCAAACCATGTCCGGAGGAAATTATTTTTCCTGGTTCAGAGGGATCCATTTTTAACTCGGTGTCAATTTCTTGCCGTGTAAGCCATGCAGCCTTGTTAAATTCTCCAGGATTTTTTGGCAATGAGGGTGCTTCTGCCACGGCTCGCAACAAAATTAAATCACCATAGACAGGCATGGCTCCTTCCCAATGGACAAGCATTGTCACGTGTGGTGCAAACACACTGGAGTTCCACTCTAACTCTTCTACCTTCATCAAAAAAGAGAGATGATTTTTCCCAACGCACTTCACTTCACTTGTCACCACGCCTCTTACAAGCACAGCGCTGTTACTATTATTGATCAGTGAGGCCAGTCGCCGTGCCGGCGCCTCCTCCCATTGCCAGGCATGCAGAATTGCAAAAAAAAGAAGGACCAATAAAAAGAAAATTGAACATCGCCAGCGTCGCAAAAAGATCCACCCCCCAAAAGCCACAACAGCTCCCAGCATCAAACTCCAACTTGGCCATTGGAAAAAATCTTCAATCAAAATCCCCACCATTGCGGCAAGAACAAGGCCTACAAATGGAAAGCGTTTACCATTTAATTTGCACTTAAAAGGTAATCTGCAGGAATTCTGAATCACGAATACAGGAAACGGCTTAAGAAATTCGCTGCTACGAATGAAGAGCAAGGAGTAGCAATAGACAGCGACAGAGTGTATAGATAATACTTGATGGCACGAGCACAGGAACGAGATAACACTCCGTCGCAGTAATAGAACTTCTTAAGCAATTTTTTAGTTAAATGAAAAAGGAGAGTAGCACGACTCCTCATATGCCGAATCATACCAATCATCCACAATTGGCTCATTGTAGAAGAACGGTTGCTTATCTTGATTCAACATCGAATTATCTCGGATATATTTTGGAACTTTAGATCCTTCTTTGAGGGGAGTTGTATTGTTTCCATAAAAAGCTTGAGTCTCTGTCAAATAGTTGAGGACTTGAGGAGTTGCTCCTAGATGACGCAATTGTTGCAATTGCTCATAAGAAAAATTGTAGACACATTCTGAGCTCCGTAAGTATCCAACGATGATATTCGCAGGAACGCCATGTTGCACTAGCTGCGCAATGTCATCATAATCGAGTGCTCGTCCCTGCATCATTTTATCATAGGTTGCCACAGAAACCCCATGAGCACTGACAGCAGCAGTAACTTGAGGATCCACTTTGGGACCGGTAGCACAACCAGAGAAAAAAAGGAGAAAG
>CAYYAN010000143.1:0-5023 GCA_964469825.1 uncultured Chthoniobacter sp.
AATAATCAAACTCTCCGCGTAACCTTACAGCATCCAACACCCTATTTTCTCGATCTCTGTGCCTTACCAGTCTTTTCTATTGTTCCGACAAAACTTATTGAGCAAGTAGGAGATCATTGGATTAAGCCGGAAAAAATTATAACAAGCGGTCCTTATCTGCTAGCTGATTGGCGGATAAATGACAAGATTCGGTTGCAACGAAACCCTTTTTACTGGGATAGAAAAGAAGTTGCGCTTGCTACGATTGACTTACTGCCGATTCCGCAAGCTAACACAGCTTATAACTTTTATGCTTCAGGAGGAGCCGATATGATTTTTGGAAAATTATTTCCTCCAGCATTGATTGAGGAACTTAAAAAAAGATCTGATTTTCATGCAGCCTGTTTTTTAGGAACAGAATTTCTTCGTTTCAATTGTGTACAAAAACCTTTTTGTGACCCTCGAGTGAGACAAGCTTTTGCTCTCTGTGTAGATCAACATCTTTTAACAAAAAAAATTGCACGCGCTGGAGAAGTTTCATCATATAGCTTTGTTCCGCCAGGAGTTCCTGGTTATTTTGCGCCGCATCTGACGCAATATAATCCAGAAAAAGCACGACAGCTTTTAGCGGAGGCAGGATATCCAGGTGGAAAAAATTTTCCTTTGGTTAACTATCTTTATAACGAGGGTCAGCTCACAGAAGGTATTGCTGTTGAATTGCAATCTATTTGGAAAAAAGAACTTGGTGTTTTCGTTTTGTTAGCACGTCAAGAATGGAAAGTCTATTTATCATCATTGAATCAACTTGATTATGCAATTGGACGATCTAGTTGGGTCGGAGATTACCCCGATCCCAACACATTTCTCGATATCTTTACAACGATCAGCGGCAACAATCGTACTGGTTGGAAATCTCCTCTTTATGATCACTTGATCCAACAAGCTTCGGTGGTATTTGATGCAGAAGAACGCTTTCATTTATTTGAGCAGGCCGAACAATTACTTGTTCAAGATCAAGCTGTCATCATTCCTTTATTCTACTATGCTGGCATTCAAATTTATGATCCAAAAGAATGGGGTGGAATTGAGGCAAATATTTTAGATAAACATCCGTTGTGGCAGGTTTATAAGAAAAAATCCAAGCTACAGGTTATGAATAATAGATGATTTATGAATCAAAAATTTCAATTGAAAAATTGTTGTGCGCTTATTACAGGAGCTTCTTCGGGCTTGGGAACTGAGTTTGCAAAACAGCTTGCGTCACACGCCTCGACTTTAATTTTGGTAGCAAGACGAGGCACTCTTTTGGAAGAGTTAAAACAAGAATTGATGATTCATAATCCTTTTCTCGTAGTTTATGTGAAGAATTCTGATTTATCGAAGTCTGCGGAGCGTGAAGAGCTTGCTGCCTGGATTAAAGAGCAATCTTTACCGCTTAACTTTTTGATCAACAATGCTGGTCTAGGCGACTTAGGTGACTTTGCAACTGCACGCTGGGAGCGCTTAGAGCCAATCCTTACAATTAATATCACAGCTTTGACGCATCTCTCGCATTTGCTCTTACCAAGTCTACGCAGGCATGCTCCCAGCGTTCTTTTGAATGTCGGCTCCGTGGCAGGTTTTTTTCCACTCCCTTATAATGCTGTCTATGCAGCTTCCAAAGCTTATGTGAAGAATTTTTCTGAAGCTCTTTCCATCGAAGAAGAGGAGCATGGCGTCTTTATCTCATTACTGTCTCCAGGACCTGTGCCAACTCCTTTTTTTGAAATTGCTAGTCGCCCTGGAGAAAAAAATAGGGCAACATCACGTGTTCCTCAAATGTTGATTACTTCAGCAGAGGAAGTCGTCACAACGGCCTTGCGTAAACTTTTAGAATGCCATGAATCAGTCATTCCGAATCGAAACTTGCGCATTGCTATGAAGATCTGTTCAATGCTACCTCGTAAGATTTTTAAAAAATTTGTTCCTCGCTAACTAACTATTTTCATGAAAAGTACTAAAACCATTACAACATGGGCTTCTCAAGCTGTGAATCGACAAGCTATCGAAGCGTTTAATAAAGCAATTGATCTCATTGCTGAACCACTACAGCTTGTTGAAAAAGAAATTGCTCATCAATCGAGTGCTTTTGACATTCGGATGAAGCGTTATATTGATGATGCTTGTGGAGGAAGCGGAAAACGTTTGCGACCAGTTTTAGCTCTCTTGGTAGGAGGGGCCTGTGGAGGAGTGACAGAGGAACACCAACGATTAGCCTTAATTTTAGAACTCATTCACATTGCTAGTCTCATTCATGATGACATTATGGATGAGGCTGAGCTGCGACGCGAGCGTCCCACTCTTCATGCCACTTGGGGAAATGCAACAAGTGTTCTTGTTGGCGATGTGCTTTTTGCGCATGCGCTGAAACTTTCAGCCGACTTTTCAAATTCAGAAATTTGCCGTCGCATTGCTGATGCAACACTCGATGTTTGCTCAGGAGAAATTTTGCAGACAGAACATCGTTTCGATGTGCATCTCAATCTGCAAGAATATTATCGGATTATTGCCATGAAAACAGGTTCCCTATTTTGTGCAGGATGTGAATTGGGAGCCGCAATTAGCAAAGCTCCGTCTGCTGTTGTTGAGTTGCTACAACAGTATGGAAATAACATGGGAATTGCCTATCAGATCTTAGATGATTGTGTTGATTTGATTGGTGATGAAAAAAATATTGGAAAAACATTGGGCACAGATCTACAACACGGGAAGTTTACACTTCCTATTCTCCTGTTTTTGCAATCTTGCTCTGAGTCAGAGCGAAAAAAATGGCACGATTATTTGCTTCACCAAAAAGAAAAGAATTTTCATGAATTTATAACAATTCTCTTAGAGCAAGGAATGGTGAAAAAAGCAGTTGCTGAAGCTCGCCAACTAGTTGAAGAAGCGGTCAAGAAACTTGATGTCCTCCAACAAAATCCTTACGTTGATGGATTGAGAGGAGTAGGAAGTTATATCCTCGGTATCCTTCAAACAATGGCATAGACCATAGGGATCAGTTCCGGAATTTCCGTATTTTGGTATCACTCCGTTGATATGTGAACTGACTTCTGTGCTCTATACCTTTTAAAATACGGAAATACTGGAACTAACCCCTATGGTTTTTTGTGGCAGAGAGAGATGTTTTTCTCTAGGATTTTTCGCCATCTTTTCCAGTATGAACAAAAAAATGTATGTTCCTAAAAATGAATTGCCGCGAGAACGTCTCTTTGCGCATGGTGCAGAGGTATTGAGGGATGTGGAGTTGCTTGCACTTTTTTTGCGAACAGGACGAGTAGGACGACATGTTCTCGAAATAGCAGAAGATTTGCTTTGTGAGTGGGGGTCGCTCCGACGCTTAGCAGGCTGTTCTGTGGATGAGTTGTCACAGATTGGAGGCATTGGTCCTGCTAAAGCAGCAGAGCTGAAGGCTGCTTTTGAAATGGGAAGACGGATGGCAAGTGTTGAAGAGCAAGCCCCGCTTTTAAAAGAAGGAATGGCGATTTATCAGTTTATGCGACCACATCTCCAAATGTTGTCATATGAGTCGCTTTGGGTGCTTCTCTTAGATGTGCGTTTCTGTTTGTTAGAGCGGAAAGAAGTTTCTCGAGGGAGTCTTACACAAAGCATTGCTCATCCTCGAGAAGTTTTTAAATGGGCTATTGCAAAACGATCTTATGCCATTGTGCTTGTTCATAACCACCCTTCCGGTGATCCAACTCCTAGCAAATCGGATGTTCGCTTTACTAAGCGCCTCTCCGAAGCGGGTGATTTGTTACAGTTACCGCTGATAGATCATGTGATTATCGGTACGCCAACCATCGATCGTGCTCCCTATTTTAGTTTTTTGGAGGCTGGAATGATTTAGGCGTAGAGAGAAACAGAGCAAGTAACAAAACCTAAAAAGCAAACGCAAATGGTATATCTGAGCCTCTGTTTCAAAAAGTAAATTTTTTTTCAGATCTTAAAAAATACTCGTTACTCATTACTCGTTGCTCGTTATTCTCATCGTTAACTATGAGTTCTATAATTCATCCTTCTGCCATGATTGATCCTAAAGCCGAGCTTGCTGACGACGTTGAGGTTGGGCCTTCTGCTATTATCGAAGCGGGAGCTAAGGTCGGTTCTCGTTCGCGCATCTTAGCTCATGCTATTATTAAAAGTTGTGTTTCCATCGGAGCGGATAATGAAATTGGTTATGGAGCTGTTATTGGAGCTGATCCTCAGGACTTGAGTTTTAAAAAAGAGAACAAGAGTACAGTCGTCATTGGAGAAGGGAATACGATTCGAGAATATGTGACCATCCATCGCGGCGCGGCAGCCGAGAGTCAGACAATTGTAGGAGATCACAATTATTTGATGGTAGGAGTTCATTTAGGTCACAATGTTCACCTCCGAAATAGAATTATCATTACCAACAATTGCTTGTTAGCAGGCTATGTTGAAGTTCAAGATCGCGCTGTACTCGGGGGCGGTTCTGTCTTTCATCAATTTATTAAAATTGGAACATTAGCTATGGTGAGAGGAGGGAGTCGGATCAGCAAAAATATTCCACCTTACCTCATGGCTTACGAAAGCAATTTAGTCTCGGGGCTCAATGCTGTTGGATTACGACGAGCTGGAGTGAGTATGGAGACGCGGATGGAAATCAAGCGTGCCTTTCGATTGATCTATCGCTCAGGACTGAATGTGACAGAGGCGCTTCAAGCTGCGCGGCAGCAAACATGGGGATCTGAGGCTGCTTCCTTTTTTGATTTTATTGACCAATCTAAAAAGCGTGGCATTTGTCAAGGAAGACTTCGAAGGAATGTTCTTATTGAAGATGAGAAAGAAGAGTGATTTTTTTAAAAATTTTCTTGTAGATTGTTGACGCTCCTTTTAAGCATGCAGGAGTAGTTTTCTAACCTAAATAAAAAACAACCAATGAAACTAATGAAACCATTCAATCAACTTAGAAATGTTCTTCAGTCTGTACCGAGTGTGAATGCTTACCGCTTTCTCTCTATTTTAATGACAGCCCTTCTTT
>CAYYAN010000144.1:0-4963 GCA_964469825.1 uncultured Chthoniobacter sp.
AAGGAGAAAGCTTCCTCCAAAAATTGCTAAACGAGAATTGATTTTTTTCATAATTATTTATCGTTTGTTTTAGCCTTTTGCATTAAGCTTTACGAGACTATTCCCACTTTTTTTAATTCTTTGAACATTTTTGAAAAAAATTTGTCAAACTAATAGTCGAGCCCATTCATTCTTAAATTTATTCATATACAAAATATCCTTTTCACTTTTTAACCTTAACACCCTAACCACTATGAACACCCCATCCTCTAGCAAGATTTTCTTGCTTAAAACAATTACACTTTCACTTTTAACCTCAGCCTGTTGCTCGACAATGGCTTTGGCAGCACAAGATGAAGGAAAAACCCCTCATTTAACATGGTCACAAGCTGCAACCCCTCAAGGAAAACCTTCTTGTTCTCTAGGCTTTGCAGGTTCTTCCAAGACTGGTAATTTTATTACTGTTGCCAGTGACGGACCTGGAACTGATTGTACCGTCTATTTGCTTGATCACACACAGCAAAACTTAGGTTGGCAAAAAAAAGCAACCCTCCCTTATCTTACTGTAAATTCTATTAACTACGGGAAAGGACAATTTGTTGTTTCTGGCACGAACTCTAAATTGGGATGGGTTACAATGACCTCTCCTGATGGCATAATGTGGTCTCAAAATGGCGTTAATTGGAATATGAAGCATTTTATTACAAGTTATACAAATCTTGCTAATAAAACAGCTTTTTCCCTTTTTTATAATAGTCCTTTTGTTTCAGTTGCCTCTGATGATATAAGCTATTATCTCCCTACTGGCTCAGATAGTTGGTATAATCGTTGCCATAAAACTACTCGCAAACACAAGAGATTTACAAATGGCCTTCAAAAATTATCTTTTGGCAATGACTTGTTTGTTGCAGTAGGAGTTGGCTCAGATAACTATTATGATTATAGCGTCTACCACAAAAGTCTCATTGAAGATATCAACTTTGCCTTGATTGGTTCAGACTCCTTTGCTGTTGTTGGTTCGGATGCTTACCCTAGCATTGAAGCAGAACCTAGCAATGTTACTGGCCATGACGATTATTTTGTAGCTATTGGCTTTGATAATAACACAGGTAACACACTCTCTATGATCACTTCAAAAAATGAGCGCAATGTTTTTGGTGCCGACATTCTTCCTGTCGGATCCGATAACGCGATCTTTGCTACTGCAGCTTCTGAGAATGAGTTCCTAGCTATTGCTAGCGACGGAAGTCTCTTCACAGCACCTATTCTTCGATAAAGAAAGCACTATAATTATTGATAAATGATATATTATTCTGGTCAGATTCTGACTTAGTAATAATCAATATCTTAACTTGAAAACATCCTGGATCACCTCCAGGATGTTTTTGTTTTTATGCTACGCACAAAATTTTGGCTCTTTGGCTTCATTCTCCTTCTTTTTGGAAGTTGTATAGGCTTATTTCACATTCACAACGCCGATGTCTGGTGGCACATCGCATGGGGAAATCAAATGCTGCAGCACCATACTATTTTTCCAGCTGCAGACCTTTTTTATTTTACCCCCAGTTCAACAGCCTATCTCCGAGATCTTCCGAATACTTTTCTTGGAGATATTGGATTAGCTCTTCTTTTTCGTTGTGGTGGAACTATCGCCTTGCAACTCCTCGTACTCATCTGCTTACTCGCTGGAGCCTATTTCATTTTGATTCCTTGGAAAAAGAAAATCCAAGAGGAATCTCAATGGATACCATTGCTATTCCTCCTCTTTATTGGATTCTGTATTGGAACGTCTCAGCTGCAAGTCGTGCGCAACTCCGTCATCTCCTTAGCACTCTTTCCATTGACCTTAGCCCTTTACTTAGAGCACGTACGTCATAGAGGATGGAAAATCCTTGTTGCCTACATTTCCCTATTTTCGATTTGGTCATGGATTCATCCCTCTTATATGCTAGGAATTTTCTCGTTACTCTTACTCTATGGAGGAGATTTATTAGAAAAAATTTTGTTAGCGCGGATCTTTCATCGCTCCTTGTCCAATACTCTGCCCATCTTTCGAACGCTACTCGTGCTCGTCCTCCTTTTTCTCTTCACCCTCACCTATAGCTGGCAACCGAGACAACTGGTCACAACGCCAATCACTCATACATTCTCTTCACTAACTCATTGTTTAAAAAAAGAGTCTCATTCTTCCAATACTCAAACGCTCACCACAAAAATCAGTCAACCTCTCTGGAGTCAAGGCGCTGCACCTCTCAGCGGAGATTTTATTCCAACTTGGAAAGTCATGCATCATCCTGCAGCCTGGTCTTCGATGATACTGGCTCTTGCCGCATGGATCTCTCTACTTTTTTATCGCAAGCCTCATAAGATAGGATTCATAGGCCTGTTAATTCTCACCACTTATTTTGGATGCTGTTATCTCCGAGGGACTGGCTATTTAACAATCGTCTCGATTTTTATTCTTACCACAACCCTTCCTTCCATAAAATTTTGGCAATCACACTTGACGCCACTGATCACTCGAGGAACCACTCTCGTTGTTCTTATCGCAATCGCCGGAATAATCAATCTAACTTTTTCCAAACAAAGTGAATTCTTTTTTAAAGAAAAAGGAAGAGTATTTGGTATTGGCAAAGCTGCTGTTTTTGACGATGACGTTTATGATTTTGCAAAAACTCATTTTCTTAATACTCCTTGCTTCACCACAATAGTCACGGGAAGCTATGCCTCTCTGCTTTGGAAAGAGCAAAAAAAAGTTTTTATCGATGCTTTCTTTGCACCACATCCTAATGAACTTTGGAACGACTACAACAGTCTCATTAAAACTGACGACAGTATCTTGCTTGATCGCTATCACGTTTCCCTCGCTCTCATAGAAAATAGTCGAGTTGATTGGCAGAGTTTCTTTTTAAATGCCCCTGAATGGAGAGTTATTGCTATCGGTAAAGGGGTAACACTCTATGGAAAAGAAGATTTAGTTTCAGCAGGAACTCCCATAGAAATGCTTTTTGATCCAGCTGAAGTTGAATCTTTAGCTCCAACAGAACGCCGCGCCTTAGCTGCCGTCTACTACAATTCTATTCTCACTTTACAACTACACCACCTTCCTCAAGCAGCTATGGCTACCATCGAACATGACAAAAAGCTTTTTGAAAGCTTAGTCACCTATCTTGCACCTTTACAACAAACCAATATCCGCCTTGATCCTCCTGGCATCAAACCTACTTTATTAATGCCATAATTAAAAATATCTATGAACATTTCTTTCCTCGGCGCTGGACGCATGACACGAGCTTTAATCGAAGGCTTACTAAAAACAAACAATGGAGCTTTTGCACCACATGACATTATCGTCACTTCTCCAAGTGGCGTCTCTGCAAAACGCCTCGCAGAAGAATTTGGCATCACTGCCGTCACAAGTAATAATGAAGCCATTGCCGCCGCTTCAACGATTATCCTCTGCATGAAGCCTGCTCAAACAGTGGCAGCACTTACCGCTGTTCAACAAAAATTAAAAAACAAATTACTCGTTTCAATGGCAGCCGGCATACCCTCCAAAGATCTTTTTCAAGCAGCCGGTGTCGATGCTCGTATTTTACGTGCTATGCCTAACACAGCCGTACGTGTAGGAAAGGGAACGATTGTTTTTTCACGACATAGTTCCGCAACCGAAGAAGATTTTTTATCAGTAAAAAAACTTTTTTCTCACTGCGCAACAGTTGAAGAAGTCTCCGAAGACAAACTTAATACCGTCACTGCCCTCAGCGGCAGTGGTCCTGCCTTTGCTCTTCTATTTTTAGAGGGCCTTATGGAAGCGGGTATTAAAGGCCGTTTAGAAGGAACTCTTGCTCGTTCGCTGGCAGCTCATACACTCGAAGCTGCAGCAGCACTTGTTTTGAATACCAATCAATCACCTCAAGAATTACGGGCTGAAATTACTAGTCCAAACGGCACTACTGCTGCTGGATTGCAAGTACTACAAGAATCAACTTTTTCAAAAATTGTAGAACAAGCTGTAGAAGCTGCACGTTATCGAGCTCAAGAATTAGCCAGGATATTTTGAGTTATAGTATATTAAATTTTATGAGTCTTTATCAGCGATGACTTCAAAAATTTCCGGCGCTGCTTCTTTTCTTCGTGCTCTGCTTTCATTCTTAGCATCTTACCTTCCTTCTTAAAATCTTTCCATTGCTTCTTATATTCCATGTCTGACTTCAACCGTCTCATCTTATTTTCCTGGTCTGACTCCATGCTTTGTATCTTATCTTCCTGATCTGATTCTCTCCTTCTGATCTCATTTGCGTTATAGTCATTCAAATATTTTGTTGTAATAGCAGAAGGAACCTTGCTTTCTTCTAAATTCATGATGTCATGATATTCGATTTTTTTTCCATAAATCATTTTATCATAAGTTTCTTGCGGCACGTTATAACTGCTTAATGCCGCAACGATCTCTTCATTAGGCTTACGCTCAAAAACGGTATGGCTTTCGAACGTGGCACAGCCTGATAAAAAAAGCATCAACAATAACAGTGAACAGATTAAATAAAAATTTTTCATAAAAAGCCTACTAACAAGATCGCTCTCTTTTTAAACTTTGCAACTAAATGAATAAAAAAATTTTATTACTCTCCTTCATTTTTTTTATTTTCGCCTCATATTCCAATAAGCTTTTTAGTAAAGAAAACCCTTCCAACCTTGAAGCTGCCCGAAAAGTGGCAGCAGAGGGCGCAAGAGAATATGCTGAGCAAAAATTAAGTGAATCCGAAAAGAGCTTTCAAGAGGCACTCCGCCTTGATTCCAATAATGTTGAATATCTCAATCGACTTGCCTCGGTAAAAACACGTTTAGGAAAATCGGCAGAAGCAGAAACTTTATTAAAAGAGTCACTCCATCACCAATTAGAAAATCCGACAGCCTGGCTCTTGCTTGGGATGAATCAATTAGAAGAACATCGCAATGAAAAAGCATTCGCTTCCTTGAT
>CAYYAN010000145.1:0-3681 GCA_964469825.1 uncultured Chthoniobacter sp.
TCATTGAGGTTTTTCAAAGGGTCCATGAGGAAATCAGGGTTAAAAGAAATCGAAAGATTTTTTCCTTTGTAGGCGATCGTTAACGATTCTTTCGCTTCTCCAACTTCAGGTGTATTAGAAGTGATGTCGAGGTTGTTTTCCGAAAAGTTCAGGCAGATGGAGCCGCTTTTATCATTACTGAGGAGGGCAACACGTCGTACAGATTGAAAGAATGCTTCGCGTTCTAGAACAATGCGCTCGATTGCTTCAGCAGGAATGACTTGGCGATAATTAGGATATTTTCCATCTACTAGTTTTGTTGCCAAGATAGAAGTCCCTAAATCAAAGGAAAGGCGATTTTCTCCAACGTGCAGGCGCACTTCTTTTTCATCATCGAGGAGGCGTTGAAGCTCATTGATGGCTTTGGTAGGAACAATGAAATCACAGTCATGATCACTAGGATATTTGATTTCTCCAAGTTCGGCTTCTGCAAGAGCAAGACGACGACCATCTGTAGCGACTAAAGTGAGAGCACCTTCTTTAAAAGAAAAAAGTACGCCATTGAGTACATAACGAGATTCATCTAATGAGATAGCGTAAGAAGTTTTATGAAGCGCCTCTTTGAGATCATGTTGAGTCATGGCAAAGCTACGTTTCTCTTCCAATGAAGGAAAAACAGGAAACTCATCTTTAGCTAAGCCAAAAACCTTGAAAAAACTAGGGCCGCTGCGAATAGAAGTAATATTACGAGTGTCTGTTTCAAATGAAATTTCTTCTGCAGGAAGTTCCCGAATAATTGAAAGTAAGCGGCGGGCAGGTAATGTCGTTGTTCCTGCTTTTTCGACGATCGCAACAGGAACATGAGTTCGAATACTGACTTCCAGGTCAGTGGCTGTCAGACAAAGACTTGTTTCAGAAACTTCTAATAAGACATTTGAAAGAATTGGAAGTGTGACACGATTGCTAATGATGTTTTGGATTCGTTGCAATCCGTCTAAAAGAGCTTGTTTAGTGACGATGAATTTCATGGAAGAAGCATTTATTTTGTCAGCTGTTTATCAAGATGGCGTATTAAATGTCGCAGTGGAGCGTCATTTTCCATTCTATTTTTAATTAATTTATAAGCATGAATAACGGTTCCATGGTCTTTTCCGCCAAAAGACTCACCGATTTCTTTGAGGGTGGAGGAAGTTAATTCACGAGATAAATACATAGCAACTTGCCGAGGATAGGCGATGCTATTTTGACGGCGCTTGCTCGACATATCAGCAAGGCGAATATCAAAATGCTCGGCAACGCGTTTCTGGATCTGATCAACAGTGATGTTTTTCCGAGTTTGTTGCTGGAATACATCGCGCAAGAGATGGTCTACTGATTCCTTTGAGAGTGGTTTTCCACTTAATGACTTGTAGGCTGCTACACGCATCAAGGCTCCTTCAAGGCGACGAATGTCCGACAAAATATTTTCTGCAATAGATTCTAATACCCACGGTTCAATATTGATCTGGAGTTGTGCTGTTTTACCTTGAAGAATGGCAATGCGAGTTTCCATATCAGGTGGTTGTATTTCAGCCGTCATGCCCCATTCAAATCGAGAGATAAGACGTTTTTCAAGTTTTTCAATTTCACTAGGAGGGCGGTCACTCGTCAAAATAATTTGCTTGTGTCCATCATAAAGGGCTCCGAATGTATGGAAAAACTCTTCTTGAGAGCGTTCTTTCCCAGCAAAAAATTGAATATCGTCAATCATTAAGATGTCAGCTTGGCGATAGCGTTTTCTAAATTGGAAAAGGGTTCCATGCTGAATGGCATCGATGAATTCATTAATAAACTGTTCACTCCGGAGATAGACAACTTTAGCTCCTTTTTTATTCGCAACCATACGATGCCCGATTGCATGCAATAAATGTGTTTTTCCTAAACCGCTTTCACCATAAATGAAGAGAGGATTGTAAGTGCGGGCTGGGGCTTGAGCGACTGCTATAGCTGTTGCATGAGCAAACTGATTGTTAGAGCCAACAATAAAGTTTTCAAAAGTGTAAGAGGGATTTAATCCAATAAGAAGAGATGGTTTTTTAGAGGAGCTAGGAGATGTTATTGGTTGGCTTGGTGAAGGTTCTGTTTCTTGTTCTTGATGTTCTCGAGGAATAAAATGAAGTGTGCGAAAAGAACCATGAATTTCTTCAAGCGAAGAAGCAAGAAGGACAGAATAATTGCTCTCAATAAAAAATTGATGGATGGGGTTCGGAACACTGAGGGTAATGGAATCAGTAGTAGCATCACTAACGTAAACATTACTAAACCAGCGTTGATATCCGTCAGGGCTAATACGTTGACGAATACGCTGTGAAAGCTGATCCCAAATTTGTTCATTAGTTAGATGCATGAAAATTATTTATTGGTTTATGAATTGATCGGTTGATGAGGTCAAAAGCAAAAGCCCTATCAAGTTCTTTCTTTTTGTTTCAAATTTTTTGGACGAGATAATCTTTGAAAAAAAGAATGCTGCTAATTTAAAAAGAAGGTTTTTGATGCTCAAGAAAAAAGCCTCATGAAGAGATGAATAATTTTTCAAAAAAATCTCAAAAAGCTTGACGCTCTTTTTTATTATCTTCAACTTTTTTAAATAACACTGCTGTACTAAAGGTCACCATACTTCCTATAAAAACATACCAAGGCCAGGCAATTTCAGGCCACCAAACTGGCATGAAATGGCCAAAATTGATGAGACCTGGGAGTTCTACTTTTCCCAAGAAGAGAACGCTCGTCATTCCTAAGAACATGGCGATGACATTGGTGCCATCGCGGCCGCGATTTTTAGTAAGCATTCCAAGTAAGAAAATACCTAAGAGCCCTCCATAGGTATAGCCTAAGATGCCAATAGCGATTGGAATGATTGTGAGGCGTGGATTGAGAAGAACAGAATATGCAGCCATTGTTCCGACTCCTACCATGAGGATGCCAAAAATAAATGTTGCTTGACGAGCTGCGCGTACGGTGGCGTGGTCATTCGCTTTTGGGTTGATGTAGGGAAGATAAAAGTCGGTTGTAAAACTCGTAGCTAATGCATTAAGGGCGGCAGAAGTTGATCCCATCATGGTTGCTAAAACACCAGCAATAATTAGGCCGCGCAGCCCAATAGGGATATTATTAACGATAAAGCTTGCGAAAATTTCATTATCAGGAATTTCTGGTGCAGAGCCGCAGTGGCTGTAATAGACATAAAGTAAAATCCCAACGCTCAAAAATGCTAAAGCGATAGGAATGTCAGCAAATCCACTTAGGATCAGTGAAAAACGAGATTTTTTAAGATTTGGTGCTGTCAAAAGCCGTTGTACCATATCTTGATCTGTTCCATGTGTGGCCATGGTCAGAAAAGTTGATCCAATAAACGCAGCCCAGAGAGTATATGGCTCTGCAATCATTTTAGAAAAAGCAGCACCAAAAGGAAGTGATGCATCCCATCCTCCTTGGATCCAATGAAGATTGCTCCAGCTTCCAAAAGTTTCTTTAATAGCGCCGAGGCCTCCTAATTGATGGAGGAGTAACCAGAGTGTAAAAAAGACAGAACCAATCATTAAACAAGCTTGGATTAAATCTGTCCAAACAACGGCCTTGATGCCGCCTACCATGGTGTAAATGGTCGTAATAAAAGTGACGATAAGAATACCCCAAAAATAGTGAGCCAATGAAACAGGAGTA
>CAYYAN010000145.1:3691-4943 GCA_964469825.1 uncultured Chthoniobacter sp.
ATTTCCAAATAACAACGAGGATGAGTCCTCCTAAATAGAGACGCACACCAATGCCAAGTACTCTCGTAAAAAGAAAGATGGCGCTTGCTGTGTTTTTAGTGGCTGGGCCAAAACGAACCGTCAAAAATTCATAAATACTTTTAACATTATATCGGTAGTAAGGAGCTAAAAAAGTGTAAGCGATAATGATTCGAGCTAAAACCGTTCCAATCGCTAGCTGTGCATAGAAAAAAGAACGTGTTTTATATCCTTCTGCGGGAGAGCCCAAAAACGTGGCTGCACTGGTTTCAGCTGCAATGATCGAGGCCAATACAGCCCACCACGGGACGCTGCGACTGCCTAGAGCAAAATCTTGAAGAGTTTTGTTGTTGCGTCCGGCATAAAGTCCTATTCCAACAATTAAGATAAAATAGAGGCAAACAACGGTTGTGTCGATAAAGAGCGAAGAAAACGTAATGGGAATTGGGGCAAGTATAGCAAGCATAAAAAAGTAATGAGTAATGAGTAAAAAGTAATGAGTAAAGAATGAAATTATGTCGATTGAAAAGAATCTAATTCTTGTTTTAAAGCTCCTATCATGAGCTCTGGATGAGTTAGAGGAGGTAAAAAGCTTTCAGTTTCCATTTCGTTGATCGAAAAACGAGTTGCATAAGGACGTAAGGCAGTAATCGATTCGTTTGTGAGTCGTTCTAAATTTTTGCTTGAGATAAGAGCTATAGGAAGGTGGAGTGTGGTGAGTTGTGAAGAAAGCTTGCGCCAAAAAGAGCGGGAGCATTGCGCTAAAAAAGCATGCTCGGCTCCGTACTGCTGTGCTGTTGAGGAGAGGACAGTAACAACCTCGTCTAAGGAGTTATCATGGGGGTTGAAGCCAGATCGTAAGAGCCATTGCTTAATATTGTGTTCGGTGCTCAGTTGGCGACGATAGGCAATCCGTGCCAAGCGTGGAAACCATGAGAGGTGATAAAAAGGGCGAATCGTTGAAACTCCCTTAAGAGCTAGGAATGGCATGCATAGAATGAGTCGACTCACAACATTTGAATGACACGCTGCCAAGAGGAGTGCTAGATTGGCACTCAGGCCTGAGGCTATTAACGTTA
The DNA here is from genome assembly GCA_964469825.1 of uncultured Chthoniobacter sp. Taxonomy (GTDB): domain Bacteria; phylum Verrucomicrobiota; class Verrucomicrobiia; order Chthoniobacterales; family UBA6821; genus CAIWMF01. Next base: position 4,789 of record CAYYAN010000145.1, read on the forward strand.
CTGCTTTTCCTTCGGTAGTGCTTCGTAAAAATTCGGCTAACGAACGGGTTTGTGATTCAGCAGATAGAGGAATGCGAGGACGCTGTGATTCACCAAAACCGATGAGGTCAGGAACAAGTACCTGATAATGAGAGGCAAAATGAGGATAGACTTTT
>CAYYAN010000146.1:0-3562 GCA_964469825.1 uncultured Chthoniobacter sp.
GGCTTGGAGTAAGGTAGCTTGTGCTTTTTGATGCGAGTCAGAAGTAGTTAAGATGAAGTCATTGATCTGCGCTAGGAGAGAGGGATCTTTGAGTGATTGTAAAAGCAAGAGGCGCATAAAAGTTGCATCGTGGGCCGATTGGCTTCCTGGAAATTCTTTAAGTAGTCGATTATCAAGTTCTAAAGCCTTTTGAAAATGACCGAGTTGACGTTCTGCTTGAGCTGTCAGCAATAAGGCCTGTGAGCACTCTTCAATGTTAGAAGAAGCAATGGCTTGGGAGCTTTTCTCTAAAACTTTTTTATAATCTTTTTCTTCATAGGCTAATCGCATGACTCCTAATGCTGCAATGGAGCTCCAAGGATCTGCATCTTTCAAGTTAGCTGCTTTTTCAAAAAGCTGTTGGGCTTGCTGTTTATCTTTGAGTTGAGTGCTTATCATTCCTGCTTTGACCAGTGCTTCCGCAGCGATCTTGGAAGAGTTATCCGAGCTAATTGCGAGATAAGAGTTCAAGGCTTTTTCTAAGTGACCTAATTTTTCATCTTCATTTGCTAAAAGCATCATGGCTGTTGCTCTCGTTGCTTTGTCGTCTGTTGTTTTAGAAATTTCATCAAAAAGCATGGCTGCTTTTTCTTGATCTCCTAACTCATCGTGACAAAGTCCCTGTTGATAACGTGCTGCATTTTGAATGGTAATGTTCTTACTGAGCTGAGCTGCTTGAGAGAATGCTTCAATACCCTTTTTTAATTCTTTTTTTGTATGGTAATATTCTCCGAGGCGATAAGAAGCTGATGCTGCGATGTCCCCTGTAGAAGATTCTTTCAGTAGTTGTTGATAAGTCTCTTGAGCCTCAAGACTTTTATCGAGTGCGCGTTCTGCTTCGGCAAGATGGAATAAAGCTTGATCACGATGAGGATCACCTGGAGTTGTCATCTGTAAAAACTTTTGAAATTCAACGCACGCAATTTCATATTGCTTGCGTTGATAAAAACCATCTGCCACTGCAAATTGAGCATCTCTCATTTGTGAGGGATCACTCGAGGCTATCGGTGCAATGCGAATATCAACAGGTGTGTCTGGAGGTTGAGTAGATGTTGGTTGCGCAATAGGAATTGCTTTTCTTACTTCAGGTTCTTGTGCTAGGCCGGATCTACTCCCAATGAAATAGCAGAGAAAGAGAAAGAAAAAATTAGCCGTTATTTTTTTCATCAGTATGACGTGTTGCAAAAGCAATATTCCAAATGTTGGCGCTCCGACAAATATCAAGCGTTTGAACAATATGGCCGTAATCAACTTTTTCATCTCCCCGAAGAATGATGGCTTGATCAGGATAAAGCGCTGCAATACGTGTCAATGTCGACTGTAATTCTTGAGGAGAGAGCGTGCGTCGATTCATAACTAACGAACCATCTGCTTTGACATTAATAATGACTTCCCCGATGGAACGACGATTTTCTTTTCCCTCTTTAGCAACAGGAACTTGAACATCAAGCTCCGTTTCATGACGAGCAAAGGTCCAAGTCAGCATAAAAAATCCGAGCAACACGAGTAAAATATCAACCATAGGAGCAATGAGAAAGCCCTTGGGTTCAGGTTGAGTAGGAGTTTGGAAGTTCATTTTTTCTTAGAACCTATTTTGAAAGTCTACTGATGCTGCGAATAACTGTGTCGTGTCAGTGCTCACGTCATCGAGTATTAATTATATACTCAGCTATTCTGCCGTGTCGACTCCTTGTAATTCATTAGCCCGGATATTTTATGGAAAATCGTAGTGAGACGCAGCGCAAAGCCTATGGATACAAGGCGGGAGAAAAATTTCGATGTAGTGGCTATATGTTTCATACCGTCTAAATCGAAATTCGAGCTCAACGCAGTAGACATAAGCTTTCCGCAAGCCGTGATAGATTTGCTATAAAATATCCGGGTTAGCCCTCAGCGACATTGAAGACCGCTTCTTAGGTAGCATTGCTACCAGTTGTCCTGTAGAGGCTTCGAGATCTGAAATCATGTGATGTACACGACTTTTGAATAGAGCATAAGATCCCATAGCTACAATTCCAATAACAAGTCCGGCTGCTGTTGCTACCAGAGCCTGAGCAACACCGCTGGCTAGGAGCATAGGTCGTGTTGCAGCGACATCATTAGCCATAACATTAAAAGAACGAATCATTCCAAAAACAGTTCCTAATAATCCGAGCATGGGGGCAATGGTTGCAATATCAGAAAGCCATGTGATGCGTTGTTGTAATAAGCCTGCAATACGCGTCCCTTCAGTCTCAGCAATGTCACGGATTTCATCAAAGGTTGCTTCAGGATGCCGAAGAGAAAAATCGAGAATGCGAGCCATGATATTTGCTAAAGCTTCTCTATGACGATGAGAGAGTGCTAATAGACCGGAGAGATCTTCTTTTTTAAGAAAAACTTCAGCAGCATCCATATAATGGGTAGTAACAATGCTTCGGAGGCGTAATGTAAAAATACAAACTAAAATAAGAGTGAGAGTGATGATTGAGAGAAATACTAAGGGAAGCATGACCCATCCCCCTGTCATGAGGAGGGTGAAGAGGCTTCCTGCTGGAGCATTCTTGAATAAATCAAAAAAGAATTGATGAAACATCGTAGCGCAAAGGTTGAAGTGTTGAAATATTGAAACAAAGTTCAGTCTAGCATGTTGCTGTAAGTTATAGAACTAATACTATAAACTATCCTTCCAACCTTTTCTTTCCTCTTTCGTCAGAAGTAGGTAAAGAAATAAGAAAATTTTCTATTTCCTATTCTAAAAATTAGTACTACTATTCTGGCATTACTTTTTTGCAATGATGAGGTTACTACTTGTTGATGGCCATTATTATCTCTATCGCTCTTATTTTGCGATTCGAGGTCTGAAAAACTCGCGTGGAGAACCCACTAATGCGATTTATGGTTTTGTTAAGGCGTTGCGCAAGATGCTTCTCGATTTAAAACCAGATCTTGCTGCCGTGATTTGGGATGCAGGTTTGCCAGAACGTCGGACTGCGTTGCAACCGGCCTACAAACAGCATCGGGAGGAGATGCCAAATGATTTGGATCTTCAGCAAGAACCTTTAAGAGAAATAATACCTTATCTTGGAGTTAAGAATATTTTGCTTCCTAATACCGAAGCTGATGACTTAATTGCTTCCTATGTTGTAGCTGCTCGACAACAAGAAATAGAGTGCGTCATTGCAACTAATGACAAAGATATTTTGCAACTTGTTGATGAACAGGTCTTCATTTATTCTGTTGCTAAGGTTGATCTCGAAGAGAAAACAGAGAGCTATACTTTACTTGGACCATCTGAAGTTCGTGCTAAATGGGATGTTGAGGCTCATCAGATCGCAGATGTTTTGGCTTTAACAGGAGATGCTTCCGATAATATTCCTGGAATTCCTGGTGTTGGAAAAAAAACAGCTGCAAAATGGATCCAACGCTATGGTTCTCTGGAAGCCTTACTCAATGCGTCTGATTTAGATCCTAAAATTCATGCTAAAGTAGAGCCTTTTCGAGAGCTGGTAATGCAAAACCGTCTCATGGTTGCTCTTGATCT
>CAYYAN010000146.1:3572-4930 GCA_964469825.1 uncultured Chthoniobacter sp.
AAATTAATCCTTGTTATCCAAAGCTAGTGAAAGCCCTCAGAAGTTTTGAATTTCAATCACTCACTACTGCCATTGAAAAAGAAGCAGAATCGTGGGGAATTGTCATTGATTCCTAGAACATTAGATTAAAAAACCAAAGTTTATGAGAAGAAGTATTCTTCAAGAAATTGGACGTACTCAACGACTTTTTATTTTAGAGTTGTTGAAGAAATCAACTAACGGAAGAGAGGTTCGCGATTTAGCTGACTCTCTTGAGATGAGTTATATGGGGGTTAAAGCCCATTGTCTCGATATGCATCGCCAAGGCTATTTAGAGACATGGCGACAACCAGGTAATCGTGGACGACCACGGATGTTTTATCGTTTAACAATGAAGGCTCACGATCTTTTCTCAGAAGAGAAAAATGATCTGGCAATTTCTTTGCTCAAAGAAGCTCGGCAGCTTTTTGGTCCTACAGCACCTCAAAAACTATTGATGCTTCATTTTCGATCTCTTGTTGCCAAGTATAAAGAAGTCGTTAAAGGAGAAACACCTGAGAAACGAGCTCGTTCTTTTGCTCAAGTGCGTGATCAAGAAGGCCACCTATCTCAAATTCAAGAAAAAGATGCTAGTTGGGAGTTAATAGAGAGCCACGATCCTCTACAAAATCTCCGTATCCCTTATCCCGAGATTGATGCTCTGGAATGCCAAATGATTAGCCAAGTGATTGGTATTCCGCTGAATCGGCATGTGCATCGGGTAGCTGGGCTGTATCGGGCGGTGATTACCCCACAATAAAGCATGTCCTAAGCTCTACTGAAGCGGGGAACTATGCCGTCACTCCGTTGTTCGCCGCTTCACGTATTACCGCTCAGCGTTTACGCTGCAAGGCTCCTTGTATTTTATCCGCCCTCAGCGAGTTTTGAACACGCTTTTTGATTGAACCTAAAAATATGAATTATTTTAAAAAATTTTCTTAAGCAAATAGTCTTTCAACTCTGCGATAGGAACACGCCACTGTTTCATCGAGTCGCGTTCACGTAGTGTGACTGTTTCAGCCAAAGCAGGATCAGGATCGCCGAGGGTCTCAAAATCAACCGTGATGCAGAAGGGAGTTCCAACTTCATCTTGGCGACGATAGCGACGACCGATAGCTCCAGCTTCATCATAGAAGACAGTCATGTAGGGACGTAAAGAAGATGCAATGGCTTGAGCTTTTTCAACAAGAGCGGGTTTATTTTTGAGGAGTGGAAAAATGCCAACTTTAATGGGGGCCATGCGCGGATGAAAACGAAGAACAATTCGCGTTTCTTTTTTGCCATGTTGATCAGTAACTTCTTCTTCCTCAAAAGCCTCACACAACAATGCTAAGAGGGTA
>CAYYAN010000147.1:0-1759 GCA_964469825.1 uncultured Chthoniobacter sp.
GGGCAGTATGAAACATACAGCCGTCGTCGCAATCCGTTGCCTTCCTTGTCTACATGAGGCTGCGCGGTGCCTCGCGACGAATTACTATGAAATATCCGGGCTAGAAGCAAAAAGGGCAAGTAAGAAAATCTTAAAATCAAACGCGAATGGCATATATATCGCATCCAATTTAATACGCTATACGCTTAATTGCCGAATTTAGGTTGATCAATAGGAACGATTTTGGAAAGAAGTCTTGTCAATTGTCCAGTATAATGACAGTAATGCGCTCAAGAACGCTAGCAGACTGCAAGTCAGCAGTGCCGTTTGACAATTGAAAAGCGAAGCGAGTTTTCCCCAGAGGGCGCTTCCCAGTGCAATACTTCCATTAAAAAAAACCCAGTAAAGGGAATAGGCTCGTGATTTAAGATAATCAGGAAATGTTTTAAGAGCAGCAACACTAAACGTGGAAGTTGACGTAATCCAGGTGAATCCAATAAAAATTAAAACTCCATAAACCAAAAAATGGTTTTTTAAAAATGGAAGGACTCCTAATAAAATCGAGAGCAGTATCAGAACACTTGAAGTTAGTTTTTCATCAGAAAATCGAGAGCGTAGCCATGCTAGCGAAAGGCCGCCAGTAACAGCTCCGAGGCCTAAGCATGTAACAAAGTGGGTGAAAGGAGCAATGCCTTCTCCTAATTTGGATTTAGCAATAATGGGAGAGAGAGCCCAAATAATGCTAGCACAGAAGAAAAAAACAGCAGTTTTTTTTAGGACATTTTTGAAAGAGCGACATTTGACGATGATAGAAAATCCTGCAAAACTTTTTTTCAAATGAAGCTTGGAACAACGTTTTTGTTGCTGAGATTGTTGATACAAGAAGAAGAAAAAAAAGATAACTCCCAAAAAAGAGAGTGTATCAATAGCAAAAACTAGCGAAGGTCCTTGCCAAGCAATAAGGCATCCTCCAAGTGCAGGACCTAAAAGGCGAGCAGAGTTGAAGCCGATGCTGTTAAGTGTACTAGCTTCACGAAGATCTTCTTCGGGAACCATTGTGGCAATGGCAGCCTGCATTGCTGCAATATTAACGGCGGCTCCCGATCCTAAAAAAAAGGTGATGCCTAAGAGTGACCAAGGGGTCACCAGATGAAAGAGCGTTATTAATGAGAGAATGAAAGCGGTAATGGTCATCCAGACTTGAGTGATACAAAGAAATTTTTTTAAGTCAGAAGCATCAGCTATCATGCCACCAGGAATCGAAAAAAAGAAAACAGGCAACGTCATGGCTGTTTGTAAGAATGCAATGAGTGTTGGAGAACTCGTTAATGACGTCATGAGCCATGCAGCGGCGACGACGTGCATCCATGTTCCAATATTTGATGTTACATTGACGATCCAAAAATAGCGAAAGATCCGATGGCGGAGAGGGGTGAATGTACTAGCCATTTGAAAGAGTAAGGGCTGGAGGGTGATTTCGGAATATTCTTTCTACCTTTAGATTTTTGCTGCCCTATAAAGTGTTACAACCCCAAAAGTCATCGGCTTTGATGTTGCTTGTTGAAAGCCGCAGTTTTCTAAGAGTTTTTCCATTTTTTTTCCTGAAGGAAATTGTTCAATGGAATCAGCCATGTAGGAGTAAGCTTCTGATTGGCCTGTAATAATGCCAGCCAGGCGTGGCAAAAGATGATGTAGATAGAAACGATAGGGTGATTTTAAGAGCGGTACAGTTGGTAATGAAAAGTCGAGAATGAAGAGTGAGCCGCCTAGACGCAAGACA
>CAYYAN010000147.1:1783-4928 GCA_964469825.1 uncultured Chthoniobacter sp.
CCACGATGCCATGTTGCGCAATCCAAAAGCGATGGTGACAGCATCGTAGGATTCATTAGCAAAGGGGAGGTTCATTCCATCGGCCTGTAGGAGCCTTAGCCCGGATATCCGGGTTAGAGCATTTTCAAAATTGTTATAGTCGCGCATTACGGCGTCACTTCGGTGCTCGGGTCCTCGAGTATCAGAATACACTGTGGGCCTTTGTTCCTCGTTCCTGGCACTGCATCGACTATAACAATTTTTAAAACGCTCCAATGAAAAAAGAGTGGCTCCATTTTTTTTCGCAGCTTCCATTAGCATTTCTTTACAAAAATCAATGCCAGTGATTTGAGCTGTTGGGATTTTTTTTAAAATCGCGAAAGCAAGATCGCCACTCCCTGTAGCCACATCGAGAATTTGCTGTGGTTTACACTTAGCAACTTCTTGTGCTGTTACATGCCTCCACCACAAGTCGAGCCCTCCACAGAGTACGTGATTGGCGAGTTTGTAGCGCGTCGCAATTTTTGCAAAGAGGTTTTTGATGGAAGTGGAATCTGGCTGAGAGTACATGCAATCAGTTAAAAGTTACTAGTTGAAGTTGAAGTACCAAGGCTTTTCCAAATAAATATTTTTCTATTTTGCCATAGAGTAAGATTTATCACTTTAATTTTTAACTTCAACTGCCGTTGCCTTGGAAGGGCGTGCTCACGAGAGGACTCGAACCTCCATGGAATTACCCATACGCTTCTGAGACGTACGCGTCTGCCAGTTTCGCCACGTGAGCAAAAGGAGATTCTATTATTCCTAAAAATTTCCCTGATGTAAGTAAGAAAAATAAAAATTTTTAAAAAATACACTGGCACTTCTAGCATTCTCATGGCACGTTTATTTATCACATTATTATGAAGCCCATGAAAAATTTTGCATTACTTGCCATTATCATTTCAACTGTTGCACGTGTCCATGCTGATACTCCAACCACGAGTTCTCCGACAGCAACACCACCGACTCCTCCTAAAGCGCCAGTAACAGCAGCCTCGGCTACAAAACTTCCTGGAGGACCAATGGGTCTGCCTCCTGCTGCAGGTGCTACTTCTGCTGTCGTTGCTTTAAAAGATCCTGTTGCAACTGTTGATGGAACAAAAATTTCTAAAGATGAATTGGAGAAAGCTTTTAAAGACGCTTTAAATGCAAGTAGAGTTAATCCTGCTTCTTTGAGTGCAGATCAAAAAATGATGGCCTATCGTCAAATTCTTGATGGTTTGATTATGGAGAAGTTGGTTGATAAGAAATCAGCAAATATGCAAGTTTCCGATGCTGATGTGAATGCAGAAATTGAGAAAATCAAAAAGCAGTTTCCATCACCCGATGTTTTTAATGCTAAGCTCAAAGAGTCGGGGCAGACGATGGATCAGTTTACAGCGAATTTAAAAAAGTCTAAGCGTCAGACTGATTGGATCAAGTCTCAAATCAAAGGAAAAGATGAAGTGACTGATGCAGAAGCTGAGAAATTTTATAAGGATAACATCAAACAGTTTGAAAATCCTGATATGGTTAAGGCATCTCATATTCTTTTCATGGTTCCTCCAGCTCCTCCTGAGGTAATAACAAAGGACAAAGAGGCAATGGCAAAAGCAGCTAAAGCAAAAGAAGAAAATGCAAAGATTGCTAAAGCAAAAGAAGAAGCCGCTAAAGCAGCTATTGCTCGTGCGAATAAAGGCGAAGATTTTTCAAAGCTTGCTTCCGAGCTTTCAGAAGAACCTGGTGCTAAGCAACGGGGCGGAGACCTTGGGTTTTTTAGCAAGCAACAGATGGTTCCTGAGTTTGCAACAGCAGCCTTTTCACAACAAGTTGGAACTGTCAGCCAAACTCCTATTAAAACAAAGTATGGTTATCATGTTATCAAAGTAACTGATAAAAAAGCTGCTGGTACTATTCCTTTTGCTGAAGCTAAACAAAATATTATTGCTTATTTGCAAAATCAAAAGCGACGTGCTGCTTTCAAGAACTTCATGCAAGAGCTTCGCCAAAAAGCAAAGATTGAAAATACACTTCCTGCACCACCTCCAATGCCTATGATGAAACCTATGGCTCCAAATCCAGCTGCAGGCGCAGCAGTAAAGGCTTCTTCTGAGAGTGCAAAGACACCAGCAGGTGGAGCAACAACAACTACACCAGTATCAATGCCTGCTGCTTCTCCAGCGAAATAAGGTAGTAAAAAAAGAATTAGCCACAAAAAACACAAAGAAGAATTTTTTTATAAAAAATTCTAGAAATTAAAGATCAATTTTTTCTTTGATTTCTGTGTGTTTTTTGTGGCCATTTTTTTATATCTTTGATGCCCATTTGAATTACTTTCATGCAAAAAAAAACAACCATTGGCTTAATTGGTCTTGGGATCATTGGGACACGAGTGGCTGCTAATTTGCGACGTGCTGGATTTTCTCTTGTTGTTTGGAATAGAACGCCTTGTTCAGAACCAAATTTTCTAGCTTCGCCAGCAGAAATTGCTGCAGCTGCCGACATTATTCAAATTTTTGTTCAGGACGGAAAAGCTTTATTAGAAGTTTTACAAAATCTCTCGCCAGCATTGACGGCACGTCATGTTATCTTAAATCATGCAACCGTTCATCCTAGGCAAACACTGGAAGCTGCCTCTTTGGTAGAACGGCGAGGGGCTCGATTCCTCGATGCTCCTTTTACAGGGAGTCGTGATGCTGCTGCTGAGGGAAAGCTTGTTTATTTTGTGGGAGGACTCCCTGATACTTTAAAAGAAGTTCGTCCTATACTTGAAGTCTCTTCAAAAGAGATTGTAGAAGTTGGTCCTGTAGGAGCTGCAACATATGTTAAAATTGCAAATAATATTTTAATTGCAGCACAAGTAGCCTCCTTGGCTGAAGCATTAGAACTTTTGAAATTAGGAAGAGTGCCTCTCGATAAGCTAGCTGAAACGCTCCAACATAGTGCTGCTAACTCTAGCACGCTTGCTATGAAGCTTCCACAAATGGTCGGAGCTGATTATGAACCTCGTTTTTCAAGTAAAAACATGTTGAAGGACCTTCAATTTGGATTGGAGATAGCCAAATCTTATGGAACAGAACTTCCAACAGCTGGCGCTGTAGTTGATATTTTAAAGCGGACTGTAGAACGTGGACTAGGAGATGCT
>CAYYAN010000148.1:0-4897 GCA_964469825.1 uncultured Chthoniobacter sp.
GTCGTTTTTAATTCTGTAACAAAAAATAGTGTCATACTCGACCAATGGCTTATTCCTAAGAGTGCGATTATTACAAGTCATTTAATAAAACCTAAAACTTCTGCAGAACATCCGAGTATTTATAATTTTGCTGGAGCAGCTAAGGCTCTCTTAAAGTTAGTTCTGGAGGGACGCTATGGATCAGCGCCAGAAGTGCTACAACAACATGCGCTCCTCGATCAAGCTTGGGATAAATATTATGGTAGGATTAAAGAGGGAACTACTTTGCCTTTAGTGCTTCGCAATGAGGGCTTGGAGCTTGTTGAGCAATGTTCGCTCTTAGCTCGCATTTCCTGCGGGAGTGCTGGAATTTTGAAGTCACATTCTCTTGGGCGGATCTTACGTGAGATTTGGCAATACACGATTGCAGGATATTCAGAAGAACAAATGAAAAGTTATATGACTTGCATTTCTTCTTCAAATCTGCTCTAAAACTGGAGTCTACCTTGAACAAATCCGACGTTGTCCGAGAGTGGCAACATCACAAATTTAAAACCAAATGAATATTCTAAAAGAACTGAAAGTCTTTTTTTCTTATCCTCGCAATATGCGAGTCTTGCTAACGACCAATTTTATTTATGCGAGTGTTCTTCCTGTTATTTGGGCTTTTGTGGGCGTTTATATCATGCGCAATAGCAATAATGATGTTCATCTTGTCATGTGTTTTCCGATGGCCAATTATACAGGGATTGTGGTTACTTTCTTTTTAAATGGTTATCTATTAAGAATCATCCGCGTTAAGTACCTCTACGCTTTTGGAATGCTCATCAGCGGATTTTCTTTGTTTGTCATGATTTCACTTCGACAGCTTGATATCTATGGAATTACCATGGCTGGAGGACTCTTGGGTGTTGCTATGGGGCTTTTTTGGGCCAATCGTGACTATCTCGCCCTTGCAAGTACGGTTGATGAAAATCGAAATTATTATTATGGTTTAGAGAATTTTTTTGCGACGCTCTGTGCTATTATTGCTCCGATTACAGTCGGCTGGTTCATTGCTGGAAGTAAGCTATATGGCTGGTTTGGAGGAGATCGTAATCATGCCTATTTTTTTGTTGCGTTTGGAGCTATCTTGCTTGCTCTTTTTGCTTCAGTCATTGTTTGTCGCGGAACTTTTACAAATCCTGAGGCAACAAAATTTGTTTATTGGAAATACGATCCTCTGTGGTACAAAGTTTGTTTAATGGAAGCTTTTCGTGGCATTGGGCAAGGATTTATGATTACTGCACCAGCTATGCTTACGGTGAAGCTCATTGGTGGTCAAGAAGGAGCCTTAGGTATTATTCAAACAACTGGAAACATTTTATTAGTGCTCGTTTTTTATAGTATTGCAAGGTTGACTCGGCCAGAAGATCGCATTTGGCTTCTCTTCGTAGGATTAGGTCTTTTTGTTGTGGGATGCTTTTGTAATGCGGTTCTTTTTAGCGCTATCGGAGTTCTTGCTTTTATTGCCTGTCAAATTATTTCCTCAGCGCTCATCGAATGTTCTTTTTCTCCTGTGATGATGCTTGTGATTGACCTGCTTGCTAAAAAAGAAGGTCGTAATAAATTTGCTTACTTATTAAATAACGAATTAGCGATTTATGTTGGACGGCTAGTCGGAGGTCTGCTTTTTATAAGTGCTGCAATTTATATTTCTGATGTCTTCGCGCTTCGTTATGTGCTTTTATTTGTTGCACTCATCCAATTTTGTTCCTACTTTTTGTGCAAGCAAGTACTCGCCACTTGTAAAGTTATGGATGCTGCACTGACAGAGCAAGAGCTACAAACAGAGCCGCATGCTATAGCAGATATTATAGCGGGGGAGGAAAAATAAAAAGTTCATATCCGTTCCAAAAATTGGTTCAGCTCTTAACTCCTCCCACAGCCTCAGTTCCAGTGTGCTGAACGGTTACAAGAGTTCACCATTGCTTTCAATCACCTTGCTATACCACTTTGCGGAATCTTTAAGAATCCGCTTTTGTGTTGCGTAATCAATATAGATGAGTCCGAAGCGTTCTTTATAACCTTCTGCCCATTCAAAGTTATCCATAATTGACCATTGGAAGTACCCGCGTACATCCGTGCCATTCTGGATGGCTTTAGACAACGAGAGAAGATAACGATTTAAAAAGTCGATTCGTTGCGGATCATGAACTTCTCCATCAAGTGAAATCGAATCATTACAAGAGAGTCCATTTTCTGTAACGACAATTGGCTTTTGATAACGTTCATGAATGAGTCGAGCACCCCAGCCAAGCGCTTCAGGTGTGACTGGCCAACGGATGGCGGTCATGCCAGCTCCTTGAGGATGAGGGACAGCTTCTGGTTTTCCATCTCTACCCGCACAGACTTCAATGCCACTGTAAATATTAACTCCGTAGAAATCAATTGGCTGTGAAATCAATTCCATATCTCCTTCTTGAATTTCAGGGACAGCATTGCCAAAAGCTTTCCAAGCATCTTCTGGATATTTTCCAAAAGTTACAGGATCGCCCCACCAGGTATTGCTCCAGACAGAAATTTTATTTCCATTGTTGAGGCGTGATACGGTTGTGTGATCAAACATCGCTTGACGAGCTGCTTTGATATCGTTCTCTTTTTCAGTAGATGGAAAAGCACTGACGGCAACAGGAGCCCAACCAATTATTGGTTTTGTTTTTGCAGAAGAGCGCAAGACTTTTACTGCCTGACCGTGTGCAAGAAGGACATGATGGCTGGCGCGCAACACTTCTCGGAGTCCTAGTTTGTCACCTGGAGCGTGGATTCCAAATTCCATACCAAGTCCTACAAAGCACTGAGGCTCGTTAAGCGTCATCCAATGAGCAATGCGATCTGAGAGGCGGTCAACGACAGTAGAAGTATATTCAGCAAACCACTCAGCGCTATCGCGGTTGAGCCAACCACCACGGCAATAAAGTTCATATGGAAAGTCCCAATGAAAAAGTGTGATCCAAGGTGTAATGCTAGCTGCGAGAAGCTCATCTACCAGTCGATCGTAGAAAGCGAGTCCTTTTACATTCACTTTTCCTGTTCCTGCTGGAATTACACGTGGCCATGAAACAGAGAGTCGATAGGCTTGGAGTCCAACTTTTTTCATTAACTGGACATCTTCCTTGTAGCGGTGATAGTGATTGCAGGCAACCTCTCCCGTATGGCCTTGCCAGATACGTCCTGGCTGCTCGGACATCATGTCCCAGACCGAGGGGCCTTTTTCATCTTCATGAGCAGCCCCTTCAATTTGGTAAGAAGCTGCAGCAGCACCCCAAGTGAAATTTTTTGGGAAATTCATAGAGAAAAATATTTCATTTGAATTTGAGGAGGGAGACAAGAGCGCTTCAAAAGCTTTTGAACTGGGCAGGAAAGGATTCGAACCTTTGAAGGCGTAAGCCAGTGGATTTACAGTCCACCCCGTTTGGCCACTTCGGTACCTACCCGTTTTGTAAGCTATTAAGCTTGCAATGAGAAGTGCTTCTCGTCGATAAAAAAATTTGATTTTTTAAGTCTTTGATGAATCGTGCACTTAGTTCTTGACTCTCCTGTCTCAATTTGCAAGATCAGCAGACACTTTTATACCATTTGTGTGCGAGTTTGAGGTTTTTTACATCGAAATTTTTGTTTCTAGCAAGGCGGAGGATTGCAACGCGATGCACAAGCATAACGCAAGATCCGACAAGGATGCTGGAAACAAAAAGGGCAAGTAAGAAAATCTTAAAATCAAACGCGAAGGGTATGTTACCTCCAGATATTTTATGGCTGCACTTCATTTTCTCTTAATTGCCTTGATTTCATTTTGGCCATTGAGCCGTACTCCGGCAATAAGTGATCAATTAAAAACATTTCAAAAAGAAGATACACTTCAATGCAACCAGTCCATTTACGCCATTGATCATGAAAACAGAGCGTGGCAGGGAGATATTAAAAATAAAACAGAATCCTCTGATAGCATTACTATCGAGGAAGCTCATCCCATTTTGTTGGATAAAAAAATTGTTTCCATATTTACTGATAATCAAGGGAAGCCTCTTTTTAAAAATGAAGTAGGAATTTTTTACGATGAGGATGGAACCGTTATAACTCATCCAGCAATCGCACCTCAAACAGAATCACACTTTGCTTTGGAAGCTCAAGGAGCACTAGCAGTAGACTCTAAAAACAACTCTCTGCTCTCTACTTTGGATAAAAAGAGCAATCTTCTTTTGCTGGAAGCAACCGATTCTTCAGCTATTCCAGCGGAGTGGTAACGACAATACTTTGGATACATTGGAGTAGATCCTGATAAACCAGCTCCCAATGGAAGTGGACTGAGCATTCTTCAATGCTATTTGCAAGGTATCGAACCTATCGCTCCAGAGCCAATCACGATGACAATCAGTGCTTCTGGTCCTTTTCGAGCACTAGCCAACATTACACTAGTAGCTTCAATAACTCATCCAGCTAATATTAAAATAAATCGCATTGATTTTTTTTATGGTTCATTACCATTGGGAACGGCAACTAAAGAACCTTATCAAGTTGTTTGTAGTGGTTTTCAAATAGGAAATTTTTTAATTCAAGCGAAAGCCTATAATGAAGATGGGCAAGAAATCGCCACAGCAAGCACAAAAGTTGATGTTCTTCCATCAAATTCGTATTTTCGAGGGCAATTACCCAATGCTTATGGAATAAATAACCTGAGTTATATTTCTTCCATTATTGCTCTTGATTCTCAACGTGGTGTTCAGCTCGATGGTACTAATAATAGTTCCTCAACGAATTTTGATCATCTTTATCCAAATGGCTATCCTTGGTTTTTGAGGGCCTCTTCTGATTTAAAAGAAGCATGTTATCATATTGCTAATGTTAACGGTGAAATAAATTATCTCCCCATCAATGTCAT
>CAYYAN010000149.1:0-4817 GCA_964469825.1 uncultured Chthoniobacter sp.
GCCCTCTTCATAACGCTCAATTAATGTTTCCAATGGAGGAGGGTTAGCCTCGATGTCAGCAACAATTGATTCTAAACGCTCTAGAGCTGATTCTAATGAGTGTTGTGACGAGGAAGTAGAAGGGTTCTTTTTCTCAGACATAAAACTGAAGTAATTAACCATAAAGAGTACAAGGAACACAAAGAAAGAATTCAAAAATTCTCATTTATTTTTTTTAGTCTCTATGAAAGCATAATCGACTATGAGAACGATTTTTGTGGTTCGCCTCTTTTTAATATTACTGGTAACGACTGTTGTTTTGTCAGCGCAAGAGCAAGGAGCCTCCTCTCCAATTCCTTCTAATACAGTAGTAGCTACTCCAGTTGTTTCAACTTCTCCCGTTCCTGTCGTTACAGGTTCGACGAGTACAACCTCATCAGCATCTTCTTCGGAAATGGTTTCTCCTCATGATGAAAAGATGGTTTTGCCAACAAACCCTCATTCTTCTTTTCGAAGTTATTCTTCTGTGCCTGTTGATGGGCCTTATATTGCAATGTCGTTTGATGATGGTCCAAGTCCAACCTTGACGCCAAGATTGTTGGATATTTTGAAACAAAGAGGAATTAAGGTCACATTTTTTGTGATTGGTCAAAATGTTGAACATGCACCTGAGATTGTCGCTCGTGCCGCTGCTGAAGGTCATGAAATTGGAAATCATACATGGGATCATCCAGCATTAACCAAACTTTCAGATGGACGAATACAAGACGAAATCAACAAAACTTCCGAAGCTATTTTTAAAGCTATTGGGAAAAAGCCAGTTTTACTACGTCCTCCTTATGGAGCCATGAATGCCCGAGTTCATCGCATTGTTGAACAAGATGGCATGAAAGTAGTTCTTTGGTCCGTGGATCCAAATGATTGGAAACGACCAGGCTCCTCAGTAGTGGAACGTCGTATTTTAGCGGGAGCCAAGCCAGGAGCCATTATCCTCTCTCATGATATTCATCCTGGAACCATCGAAGCAATGCCAGCAACACTTGATGCCTTGTTGGCGAAGGGATATAAATTTGTCACTGTTTCAGAATTGATAGCCATGGAGAGCCAGCATCCTAAAGCATCATCAGCAACGAGAGAGCCTGGTTCATTGCCAGCCAAGAAAAATTAAAAAGCCAAGGTCTCTTTATCTCTTCTTTAATTTTTATGAAGGTGAGAGTTTAGCTTTTTTCTTCTCTTTTTTGAAGAGTAGCACATCTTTATGAAGATGTTTTCATTGTCGTTAATATGTCTCATAAAAACGCATTCTAAAAAAACCAGCCGTCTTCTTTTATTGCTGTTACTTGGCAAAACCGTAGCTTCGCTTCTTGCTTTTCCGATGAGTGAAACAGAAAAAGGAAAGCTACCTGGGCAAGAGCCGTCTGGAAAAGGTTCTTCTACGATAGAAAGAACCGCGGCTAACCGAAGAGCTGCAGAACTACAAGAAAGAGGCTCAACTTTTGAGGAAGAGAAAGAAGAAGAAAAAGAAAATCTACAGGAACAAGTAAAAGAAGAAGTTGTTGTTCCTGCAACATTAGAGGGTTTTAAAAAAGCTCTTAAGAAATGGGCTGATGCAGGAAGACTCATCGTTGTAGAGAGTGGTGGTGACTTTCTCATCGAACCTCGTCCTATAAGTGAAGGACGTTTTGGTCTTGAGAGGAGTGAGAATAAAACAACAATAGACCGGATTAGAACCTTGATTTCACCAGGGATTGTTGATGATTTGCTGCGTTATCGTTCTGTTAATGCTCCTCCATTATCGATGGATGTCGATCCTTTGACGCCTCAAAGAATGAAAGAGATTTTTGATCGGATCGAGCAACACAGTTCTGAATCTGTTTTAGCGACCAGCAGTCTGGCCCTTCAGCGGTTTAAAGAAGCAGCTGAAAACCCTAATTATCTTACAGCCGACCGTCTTGTAATTGACTCAAAGACAGCTGCCATTCGACCTTGGACAAAGAGTGATCGTCAAACTCAAGGCAAAGACAAAACAATCTTTGAGGAGCTTCAAAAGGGACTACTAAGTGATTATAAAATGTTTCACCCTCCATTTGTAAAAAAGATCATTGAAGAAATTGTTTGTGAAGAAATTCCTAAACTAAGTTTGAAAAAACAACTGAAAGCTAAAGTAAAGGAACCATCATTAAGCACTAAAATGCTTCAACAGATTCTTGACAGTGCTGAGAGAGCGATGGTTGAAAGAAGGTTTGTGGAGCATTGCATGTTGACTCTTCAAGATTTTAAAAATGCGATGGCTCGATTTGATGTTGAAGGAACAGAGCGTCTCATTATTAAAGGAGAAGGAATTCATGCTGTGATTGTACCAGAGGTATCTGATCCTAAGAATAAAAGTGATTATCGTTTGGAAGATAACTGTATTAGAACAGCACTCAAACGTGCACTCGAACAAGAAGGCCATCCTAAAAAGGTTGTTCACGAATTGATCCAAGCAGAACTTTCTCGTCCAGCGCATTCTCGATTATGGCATAAAATAAGCCCTCCTCTGAGCTTTGAAAAACTAAAGACCATTATCCAAAAAGCAGATGAGGCCATGGCTGAGCAGCAATTATTGCAAGCCACGCATTCGATTGTTCCACTTTCTTCAACAGCAACTCAGAGAGTTGCTCGGCGGCAACTTCTTGGCCAGTTAATAGAGAGTTCTCTCCGTGCGATTGGTGTTGAGAATCAAAATTTACAAGTAAACATTAGCGGACCTATCCTTCGAACTATTCTTCCAAAAAGCCTAGAAGAGATAAATGCCGAGCGAGATAAAGAGCGTCAGCAAGCTGAGTGGGAACAACAAAAATGTGAAGAAATTTTTTATCATTTGATTTGTCATGAGAGAGAACCTTACGTTCTAAGAAAAAACTTAGAGAAGCAGTATAAGGACGTAGAAGCCGCTACGATTGCAGCAGAGAATTTTCACTATCAAGCGGCAGAAGGACAAAGAGCAATCAAAAAGAAAGAAGAATTTCTTCAACAATCAGAATCTCTTTTCAAAGAAGTGAAAGCTGCTCTGGATGAAAGAAGAGAACAGGAAGAGTTTAGTGAATCAACTTTAACTAAAATTTCACAAGTAGCAAATGTTGCCTCTGTTTTTTTAGGAATGTTTGATATTCCTTTTGTCAATGCACAAGGTATTGCTGACGTCGTTGCTACTATTGCTGATCTTGCCGATAAAAAGTTAACGATCGCTCAAGCAGCCAAAGCAAAAGAAGCTTTTCAAACAGTTAAAAGAGCGATGGAAACAGTAGAGTTAGCAATTCAGGGAACTCAAGAAATCCATGAAGCAGCAAATAGTCAACATGGGCATGCCGGAAAATTAGAAGAGGGAGAAAAAAAACAAGAAGAAAAGCGGATTAAGAAGCTTCTTAATCTGGTCAAATTACCGATCGATACTGCTGATGAAGTATGGCAGGAATGGGCTAAGCAACTCATTTGTCAAAGCGATATAGCAGATGCAGCAAATGAAAAAGAGGCCGTAAGCTTTGCTCATCTGCTACGCAGGCAAGGTAACAAAAATCCTGAGCAGATGTATGACCTTCTTGTCAAACTCTGGAAGGAACGAGTTTCTATGTCCAAGAAAGAAGCAGAATTTTCTAAACAAAAAATTTCCTCGGAAGTTAAAAAGCTCAAAGAAGATTACGACATAGCTAATGCAGAAGAAATTAGTGCAGAAGAAGCTGCTCAAGCAGCTATAGAAAAGTTTAAAGAAGCTGCAGAAGCTAAAAATCAATGGCTGATGAAACATGATCAACTTATTAACGAGAAGAACGAGCTGTATCAAAAAATCTTAGCGAGTGGGGTTGAGCAAGAAGAGTTACAAGCTCAACTCAATAAGAAGAAAGATGAGCTTGCTGCGCATCAACATGCGAAATTAGTGAGAGATATGGCTTGCCAAGAAACGACTCAAGAAACCGAGACATTAGCAAAAAAAGCCCAGCTTCTCCATGTAGCAGCCTTTGAAAAATGGAAAAAATATAACAGTGTCAAAGAATCTCGTGAACGCATGAGTGCTCGTTTACAAGCTGCTGCTCAAGCCGATCAACAAGCCTGCCATGATATTTCGATAGCACGAGCCGACTATAAAAAAACCCCAGCACAAAAAATAGCAGAAGAAGCGTTAAATAAAAGCAATGACGAACTTGTAGAGTTACAAAAGCCATTAGAAGATAAAAACAAACTAACTATAGTTGAACCAATCGAGAATTTTTTTATTCAATATGCTGGCAATGCATATGATCACTTTAAATTAACTATTACTAATCTCGAAAACAATCGTAGTAGTGCAAATATGTTAGATGTTGAAAAAGCAACTATTGCCTTTTTAACACCTTTAAAAAAAGTTAAAGAAGAAGCAAAAAATTTAGGAATTACTCACACTCACCAAAACTTAGAACTCATTTATAACGTTCTTTGGGCTGGAACAATCTTTCATATGCGTGCGTTAAGAAAATGGCTTTGGAATATAGGTAATTCTTCTGAACAAATTGATTCGATTGTTAATTATAGAGCAGCAGTTCAACTTAGTTCTTTAAACGTGACTGCGGAAAGGTCATGGATTCGTGATTTAGTAGAAACAACTCAAAATTGTTTTCGGTTGCGTAAAGAGTGGATAGAAAGGAATGGCCAATTTAAATATATTATGGAAGTTCAAAGACGTTTATAGCTTTAGCTCAAATATTCAATCTGGTTGTTTTGTCGAGATAGTCTCAATCAGCATCTAACAGTACTTTTCTTATTTCATAGACCTTGACAATGCAACGAATGGAAGAGTAGATTTTTTGGTCCTATGAAAGCGG
>CAYYAN010000150.1:0-4794 GCA_964469825.1 uncultured Chthoniobacter sp.
GATGTTGTTGGTATCATGGGACGTAATGGGTCAGGGAAATCCACCTTGCTGAAATTGCTCTCCCGTATCACAGCTCCGACAGAAGGGAGAATTTCAATTCGCGGACGCATTGCCAGTCTTCTTGAAGTAGGTACAGGTTTTAACTATGAACTGACGGGAAAAGAAAATGTCTATCTCAATGGAAGCATTCTCGGGCTCAAGCAAAAAGAAATTGATGAGCGTTATGATCGAATTGTTACTTTTGCTGAAATAGCTGACTTTATGGATACACCGGTGAAGCGCTATTCGAGCGGTATGAGAGTTCGTCTTGCTTTTGCCGTGGCAGCTCATTTAGAGCCAGAAATTTTAATCCTCGATGAAGTTTTGGCCGTAGGCGATGCAAAGTTTCAAGAAAAATGCCTCAACCGTATTAGCGAAATTCGTGATTCAGGAACAACTGTTCTTTTTGTGAGTCACTCAGCGCAAAGCGTCTTAGAACTTTGCACTCATGGAATTGTTTTGCAAGAAGGCAGGCTGATTGCGCATGGCACAGCGCGTGAAGCAACAGAAAAATATTTGGAATCAATTCACCTTTCACATACTGAAAACTATATCCCAGGAATTCCGGAGAGTCGTGTTGGGTTACAAGTTGGTAAGTTTGCTAAAATATTAATGCAAGAGTTGCCAGAAGGAAAACTTGCTTTTAATGTGCCTATTGAAACCTCAGAAGGGGTTGTTACTGCCGATCTTGGTTGGGTTTCTCAAGAGAGGTTTAAAACTCTTAGGGTTGAACCAACATGGAATGGAGCTCCTAATATTTCAATTCTTATTCTTTCAAAAGATCGGAGTGAGGCAGAAGCTATGAATAATATTCTTCCTTTAATAAGAGTTGGAGGTTTTGAAGTTTGGATTGTCTATCCCAATGGAGAAATTAAAAAATTTGTTCTTAATGATGCAGCTTCTTTAGTTTCATTAACCAGTAATAATCTTGCTGAGATTGATCTCTAGTGTTGCTTTTGGGATTATGAAACTTTTCGATTGAGGTGAAAATATACTTAACAAGTGCTTCTCCCTCTCGAACTGTTCAATATCAAAAATTATTACAGCTTTGGGAGAGGTCATCAAAAAAACACGTTTTGGCTGATAATGCTAATCAAGCAGACCTTGTTCTTATTAGCGATATTGCTGGACCAAACTGGTTTCAAGATCTTCGAGAAAATGAAAGTGTTAAAGATCCCTACAAGTGCTTTGTTGTTGCTGATGGAGATATACCGATGCCACTATTGCATGGAGTTTACACGTCTAATCACAACCGTTTGAAGTTTCAGTCTCGCTTTCGGACAGGTGCTTACAATCTTTTTCCCAAAGGAGTTCATAATCCATTTGTTGTTCAAGATTCAGGTGAGTCTTATGCTATGCCCAAAAAATTTCTTTATTCTTTTATTGGCCAAGATAGCTCGCCTTTGCGATTGAAATTATTTCAACACCAATCAACGAGAGATGATGTTTATATTGCTAATATGACATCCTTCTTTAATGCTCATCAGCATAAAGAAGATCATCTTCAATATCAGAAAACATATTGCGACATCATACACTCTTCTAAATTTGTGCTCTGTCCTAAAGGAACGAGTGGTGCTTCAATCAGGCTTTTTGAAGTGATGAAAATGGGTGCGGCTCCTGTGATTATTTCTGATGATTGGATCTTGCCTCGAGGACCTCAATGGGATGAATGTTCAATTTCTATTAAAGAAAAAAACTTGAATCAGCTGGATATCATTCTAGAAGAACGAGAAAAAGATTATGCTGCCATCGGAGCACGTGCACGTCAGGTTTATCAGGAGTTTTTTGCAGATGAAGTTTATTTTAATTATCTTATCGATCAAATTATTGACATTCAAATATCACAAAAAATTCCAGAAAGTTTATTTTGGAGTTTTAGAAATATAGTTGTTTGGTATTGGATGATGCAGCGACGATGGCAGTTTCTAAAAAAAAATTGTACTATTTATTTTTTATGATTCTTCAACGAGGTTGGAAAAAATACAGAGAAATTCTTAATAACTATCGTTCGGGTATCACGATGAACGAAACGCTAGAGCCAAAAGAAGGAGGAAGAGCTATTGCACAAGCACTTCAGTCTAATAATCCTTATTTAGCTGGTAGAATGGGATGGATGGAAACTTATATAACGGGAAAATTATTAACAGATAAAGAAACAACATTAGCCTTACGAGAGAAGTTGGAACTTCATGCCGGTGTATTTCCACCTACCTCTCAGGAATTAAATCTTTTTTCTGCAACTTACTTAGAAGCTGCAAGAGAAGTAGATATTTTAGGGTTGATGAAAGGGCCTTTTGAAGGGTGGCTCATCAAAGCATATCTACCACAAGCAGAACGTATCGCGCTTGAGGTCTTAGAACCTTATTTGTACAGCCAGCCGTGGTCAGAACAACTCGAAGGAAAGACAGTTCTTGTTGTTCACCCTTTTGAAAAATCAATTGCAAAGCAATATGAAACTGTGCGCGAAAAAATTTTTAGTAACCCTAAAATTCTTCCAAAATTTATTTTAAAAACCATCAAAGCTCCGCAAACTATTGCTGGTAATTCTAGGGAATATCATTCTTGGTCAGAGACACTAAAAGAATTAGAGAAAAAAGTGAAGCAAGAGAACTTTGATGTTGCTATCTTAGGTTGTGGTGCTTATGGATTGCCACTTGGGGCATCTATAAAAAAAATGGGTAAGATTGCTATTCACCTTGGAGGAGCAACGCAATTGCTTTTTGGAATCAGTGGAGGACGTTGGAAAAATCATCAAAAATTTCAAAAACTGATTAATGATTCATGGTCTTCTCCTTTGGAAGAAGAGCGGCCTCATGGTTGGGAAAAAATTGAAGGTGGAGCATATTGGTGAAAAATGAATATGACTTTGTTTTCAGAAGATTTAGTGAGGTGTGATCTTTTTCAAAAAAAGTGTGATCATATTTATTGGAGCAATGCTCAGCCGAGTCCTAATACTTGCTTTCAAGGAGGTGATGTTGTTTTTTGTAAGATTGATGAGGTACTACGCTTTTTTGAAATTCTACGACTAACTCGAAAATATGTCGTGCTAGTAACAGGTGAGGGCGATTACCCCTGTGATGTTTTTCGGCAGCAGTTTTTGCCATGTAATGTTATTCGATGGTTTGCAACGAATGTAACGCATCCGCATCCGAAAGTAACTGCTTTGCCACTGGGATTGGGAGGAATGCAAGATGCTGTAACATTAAATATTCGTGATCAATTTTTAAAATCACCTGATGCTGCTAATAGCTACATCGTACCTAGGGATCAATGGCTCTATATCAATTTTCGTCCTGAAACAAACCCTCTAATAAGACAAAAAATTTATGATTCTTTTAAAACTCGCGCTAAACAAGAGAGCTGGATGACTTTTGAAATGCCTGATCATTGTGGAAACAATAAAAATTTTTCAGAACAATTAAAGAGACATCGTTTTGTCCTTACTCCTCCAGGAAATGGAATAGACACTCATCGGCTTTGGGAGTCCCTTGCTTTAGGTGCTTACCCGATTGCTCTGAAATCTTCTGTTTTAGAGCCATTTGAGGCATTGCCCATTTTATTCGTTGATCATTACGACGAAGTTACCTTGGACTTTTTAAAAACAAATCTTTTTCAACTCGAACAGAAGAGGAAAAACTATGGCATGTTACAAATGAATTACTGGGAAAAAAAAATTCAAGAAGCGCAATCAGGCCTCAGCAATCAGAAGAAGTTAAATTGGAACAAATGGTTGCAGGAATCTTTTTATTATGGAGTTAGTATGATAAAACGTAGGATTCATGAGCATCAGTCAAAGCATTAAAAATTTTTTAACTTCTCAAAAAGGAGTTGTTCGCCTTTTTCCGAAAGAAAAAGCTCAAGGAACTATTGTGATTTCATACATAATATGGCCATTTGAAGAAGGTATGAATTCTCCAAAAGCGCGTGGTCACACTAATGCTTTTGAAGTGATCGCAATGGCAGAAGCTTATCGCGGGCTTGGTTATAACATTGAAATTGTTGATCATAATAATTGTTCTTATCAACCACCAAAAGATTGCTCTCTTATCATTGATCTACATGGGCAATTGGAGCGATGGAATTCTCCTTTATCTGAAAAATGCATTCGTGTTCTTCATGCAACTGGTGCTCATTGGCTAACAGCTAATCAAGCTGAGTTAAGAAGGCTCACTGCTATTCAAGATCGACATGGAGTAGCGCTAATGCCACGACGTCAAGTTGCTCCTTCACGGAGTTCAGAATTAGCTGATCAAATTGTTGTTTTAGGAAATGAATATACTGTGAATAGTTTTGCGTTTGCAAAGAAACCAATAATAAGGATTCCTCTCTCATCAGCCTATGAATTTGCGTGGCCTCAAGGACGAGATTTTTCAACTGCAAAGAAAAATTTTCTTTGGCTAGGAAGTTATGGAATGGTGCACAAGGGACTTGATCTTGTACTCGAAGCTTTTGCTCAGATGCCAGAATTATCATTAACTATTTGTGGCCGTCCTGAAAAAGAAAAAGATTTTTACCAGCTGTATGAAAAAGAGTTAACATGTACGCCAAATATTCATCTTTATGGATGGATGGATATGAGATCGCCTCAATTTTTAGAAATTGCTAAAACTCACGCTGGAATCATCTATCCATCATGTTCTGAAGGTGGTGGTGGAAGTGTTATTCATTGTATGCATGCAGGAATGGTGCCGCTTTGTACTTACGAAGCCTCTGTCGATTTAAACCATTTTGGAATGTTAATAAAAAATGGAA
>CAYYAN010000151.1:0-4793 GCA_964469825.1 uncultured Chthoniobacter sp.
GCCGTCGTCGCAATCCGTCGTCTTCCTTGTCTACATCAGGCTGCGCGGCGCCTCGCGACGAATTACCATGAAATATCCGGGTTAAAGATGCTTTGCCTTATTTCAGCTCATCATTTTCGACGAAGTCCTAATTTTTGCTGTAGCCTGTGGCCTGTACCCTGTACCCTAGTGCTCTCATGTCGAATAGCGAAAACTCATTATCCGCTGCTGTCACAACAATCTTCAGCTCTGATGGCCCACTTGCTCGTATTCCTGGCTTTGAAAAACGTCCTCAACAAGAGGAAATGGCACGAGCTATTGCAACAGCTTTAGAAGAAGAAAAGCATCTTGTGGTAGAAGCAGGAACGGGTGTCGGCAAGTCACTTGCCTATCTTATCCCAGCTCTCTTAGCCGCTCAGAAAGAAGGTCGCAAGGCGATTATCTCTACCCATACAATCACCTTGCAAGAACAGCTGCTCTACAAAGATATTCCTTTATTAGAAAAAATTTTAGGAATCTCGTGTGATGCGGTCCTTCTCAAAGGCCGTCAAAATTACCTCTGCCCAGCACGACTAGAACGAGCCTTGCAACATGGCAACGACCTCTTCTCCGTAGAAACACTGCCTCAACTCGAGCGCCTGCGCCTCTGGAGCGAGACTACGAAGGATGGAACCTTGAGCGATCTTCCAGAAAGTCCTGATCCTCAGATTTGGTCTCAAGTTTGCAGCGAACGGCATCTCTGCACTCCCAAAACTTGCGGTAAAAATCCACGCTGCTTTTATCAAGCAGCGCGCCGACGTGCTCTATCAGCTCCTATTTTAATCCTCAATCACACTCTTTTTTTCACACTTTTGGAAGATGCTTCGTCATCTGAAAAAGGCTATCTCTTTTCTAATGATTTTGTGATTTTTGATGAAGCTCACACGCTGGAAAGCATTGCCTCTCGTCATCTTGGCCTTACTATCTCTCAATATGCATTGCGCCAACTTCTCCACCGTCTTTATTCTCCTCGCACTCACAAAGGCCTGTTACAGCAAACCAAATCAACCACAGCTATCACAGCTGTTGCAGAATTGCTACCAGAGGCTGATCTTTTTTTTGAACAGATGGCCAACCTATGTCATTTTCAAAAGGGCCGTGAATATCGTCTCCGTGAAAAAGATCTTCTCACTTTAAAAAAAATCCTCAAAGGAACAACGCTGCCACAACGCTTGCATCGGCTTAGTGTCTTAGTTTCGAATGTTGCAGAGACTCTAGAAAATGAGGCAACTCAATCAGAATTAAACGATTTAGCCACTCAGTTGGAAGAAACAGCAGAAGAGATTATTTCTTTTTTAGAACAACGAGAGCCTGATTCTGTCTATTGGGTTGAAAAAACTGGCAAGGCTTCCTCTTTTTATAATTTCCAGATAGCACCCATCAACATTAATCAACACCTGCAGCAGCTTCTT
Organism: uncultured Chthoniobacter sp.; assembly: GCA_964469825.1. Classification (GTDB taxonomy): domain Bacteria; phylum Verrucomicrobiota; class Verrucomicrobiia; order Chthoniobacterales; family UBA6821; genus CAIWMF01. Next base: position 1,431 of record CAYYAN010000151.1, read on the forward strand.
TTCCGCAAAGGAGGAACAGCCATCTTGACGAGCGCGACTCTTTCAACAGGAACTCCTAATCTTTCTTATTTTCGAAATCGTATCGGAGCTTCTGATGTTGCGGCTTTACAGCTTGGGTCTCCTTTTGATTATGAAGAACAGATGAAACTTTATCTTATCCGAACCATGCCTGATCCACGCGAAGATCGCTATGAGGCTGCACTGGAAAAGTGGATTGCTCATTTTACGGAACAAAGCCAAGCTCGCGCCTTTGTTCTTTTCACCAGCTATCGAACGATGCAAGCGGTAGCTCAAAAGATGCAATCATTTTTTGACCGCAAGCAATGGCAGCTCCTTGTCCAAGGAGAAACGCTTTCTCGCACACGTATGCTGGAAGCATTTCGTTCAGGCAAGCCATCTGTACTTTTTGGAACAGAAAGTTTTTGGACTGGTGTTGATATTCCGGGCGAAGCTCTTTCGAATGTTATTATCACACGTCTCCCTTTTGCTACACCTGATCAGCCTCTGATCGAAGCAAAGCTAGAGCAAATTACACGTTCAGGGGGCAATGCTTTTGTCGAGTATTCACTCCCAGAAGCTATTTTAAAATTGCGCCAAGGAGTTGGTCGACTCATCCGAAATAAAAATGATCACGGCATCGTTGCTATCCTCGACAGTCGTATGGTGAACAAATTTTATGGCAAAGCCTTTCTTCAGGCTCTTCCAGCTTGCAATATGGAAGTTCTCTGAGTTTCTTCATATTTCTCGCTCTAACTTCGGACGAAATTGATGAGGTTGTCTTAACATGGCTTCTTCAATTTGCTCCCTTGCTGAACGGTTTAACAAAAAAGGATCCTTAGTTTTTTCTAACTCATCAACACCTCGGCGCATCCATTCCCTCCAGAGATCATCAATGAGTTCTCCATCTTCAAAATGAGAGAAAGGATATTCTTTCGGCGAAATTTTTTCTCTTTCCTGTTCCAACTCTTCATAATATTCGCGAAATAACCGACAAAAGAGAGGTTCGTTTTTGCGTTGGGAAAAATTTGATTCTTTTGAAAGACCTGAAAAATGAAAAAAAGTCAGTGGCTCTTTACCAACAAGATAACGTCCTTGTTTTTTGTGGAGGTTTCGTTCATGAAGATTCCAATAAGCCACATTATAACTGCGATCTTGTATGATATGCAAACGTTGTACTAATCCTATGGCATTATCAAGCCACTTCTGATCTCCAAAAATTCCATGAACTATCGCTACAATACAATTATGTTTTGTTTGCTCCCACCACCACTTTAAAAAGCCGCCACCCAATCGAGTAGCACCAATATATCCTGCATTAAAAATGCCCGACATTCTGACTTGAAGGCGAAAATTTTCGTTATATAGCCCCGTTGGAATTGGGTGATAATAGTGAGGCGTTAATGCTAGGTCAGCTCCCTCAAGTGCTTCCCAACCAGTTTTCAGTGGCCCAAAAAGTTTTATGTCAATATCGAGGTAAATAACTTTTTCATATTTTTTTAATGTATAGAGTAGAGCTAAGGGCTTCAGCGCACAGACAACTTGTTTCGCGCTATATTGAAAAAGAAATTGTTTCCATGTGAGCTCTTCATCAGAAAATAAAACTTCTGCATCGAGAACGATAAACTCAGCATTCTGATAGTCAGGATCTTTTTCGTCATAACCGATCACAAAAAAAATAAAGTCACTCTTTTTTTCAAAACATTTAATCGAACGCCATAAAGCAACAGCTTGATGAAAATAGTTATTAGTACCAATGGCAATAATCGCATTTTTATTTTTAGAATCTATTTTCAAGGTTGCTAATCCGGATATTTCATCACTCTCGCGACGAGAAAGCCGCGAAGGCTGATGGGGCAAGGCAGGTTTCGAATATAACGTTGAGCAGTATGCATGATGCATACTGCTCATTCCCGCGAAGGCGGGAACTAACGCAGCATCAGCAGATGTTAAAAGCAGGTTCTTAGATTCCATGATCTTCTAACCATGCCAATGCTTTGTCGTAACTCCGTCGCTCAAGATAATGCCGAAGTTTGGGATCCACTTTTGATGATGATAAAGCAGCTTCACATTGTTCTATGACTTTGGAAATTTCTTGAAGTTTTCTTAAATGGGTCGCTGGATCACGATCACGAAGCTCATGATCAGCAATGAGGCGCAAGCGTTCACGTAGTGAGGCTAAGAGGTGCTGTAAGGTAGAGTAACTCATAAGGAATAGCTGAGGATAAAACAAGTTCACGATCAAGATTAGGTCGAAAATCTCTAGGCCTTTGAACCATGATTTCTTCGATCTTCTCTCGTTGATCGGAATTTAATAAAAAAGGATTTTCAATATTTCTCAATTCAGGGATATCGCGACGCATCCACTCACGCCACGCAAGATCAATCTTCTCGCCATCTTGAAAATGAGCATAAGGGTATTTTTTTTTGCTAAGTTTATTTTCTTCTAATAACAAGTCATTGTGATATTCACAAAAGAGATCAAAAAATAGTTCTCCAAAAAGCAGGTCTTTGCTTCTGGTTTCCAGTGTACTATAAGCCCTCTCTTTAATCCATCCTGAGAAATGAAAACAGGTTAGTGGTCTTTTATTTACAAAATAGCGATTCTCCTTTTTTTCGAGTTTTCTCTCATGCTGATTCCAGGATGCTACATTATAAGTAGGATCTTTCATGACATGAAGATGCTCCACCAGAGCAATGGCATAATTGAGATAAAACTGATCCAAGTAAACTCCCATATGAATTAACATGACACAATTGTATTGAGTCTGCTGCCACCACCATTCTAAAAAAGAAATACTCCCTCGCGAAGCGCCTACGTATCCTGCATTAAACATTCCAGCCATTTTGACAATAAATCGAGATGGTTGAATGCCGCTAACAGGAATCGGCGTACTATTGTGAGGGGTGAGTGAAAGGTCGAATTCTTTGAGCGCTTCCCAACCTCGTTCCATTTCCGCAAAGAGTTTGATATCGGTATCGAGATAAATAACCCGCTCGTATTGCCTCAACAAATAAAGGAGGGCTTGTGGTTTTAAAGCACAACAAACTTCTGAAGGATGATATTGAAAAACAAACTGATTCCATTTTTTTTTGTTTAATAATTTCGCATCTAAAACCGTAAAACCTGCCTGTTGATAATCGCAATCGTTCTCATCATAACCTACGACAAAAACAATAAAGTCACTCTTTTTTTCAAAACTATTGACAGAATGCGCAAGCACCATGGCTTGATGAAAATAGTCATTGGTAACAATGGAAACAATAGCTCGTTTGTTTTTTGCTTTCATGGCTTGTAATCCTAAAAACAGGAATAAAAATCAGAAAATTCGTTATATATGCTTGATGATCTCATGCTGCCTTCTC
>CAYYAN010000152.1:0-4748 GCA_964469825.1 uncultured Chthoniobacter sp.
GCTTCAAGGACAAATTGCAGCGCTAAAAGAAAGTCCGGCTCTTCGTTTTATTGCTTTTGTAATTATTTCTTATTTGGTTGTAACACTGCTGAATTTGATCTATGCCATTCCAACTTGGAATGGAATTCTTCATTTCACTTATTACTCTCATGGTGTGATGCTGCTCACGCTTTTGGGCATTGCGAGCATGGTTTTCTTTGCTGGAATTTATTATATCGCACCACGACTCTTTGGTTTCTCCTGGCTCTGTGCATGTTCTATTCGGTGCCATTTTTGGTTTGCTGTAGTTGGTTTATCATTAATGACCCTTTCTGCTATTCTTGGCGGATTGCTTGAAGGTCTTGCTCTTGATGACGCTGCTATTACTTTTGTGAATGTTCTTTCTTTTGCTGTACCTTGGCGTTGGCTCAATGTCATTTCTTGGATGTTATTGCTGCTTTCTTATATTTCTTTTGTTAGACTGTTTTCTAAAATGTTGTTTCATGCAACTCATCCTGATCAAAAGCTATCAGCATGCTCCTTTAATTAACTTTCTTCATTTTCATGAATCGTTTGAGACCACTCTTTATCACTATCGCCTTTCTTTTTTTTACAGGATGGCTTGGTTTTGTTGCTTATTCCTATTTGCAACTAGGACATCTCGCCCCTCAAGTGGAGAGCGATGGAAGTTTGCCGCCACAGCAAAGTGGGAGTGCTATTCGTGGAGCTAAAGTTTATGCGGCTGAGGGATGTGTGACCTGCCATAGCCAACAAGTGAGACAAGCAAGTGTAACGCGGTCTGATATTGATCGTGACTGGGGTAAACGACCTTCTGTTGCACGTGATTATTTAAGAGAACAGATTGCTTTTCTTGGAACATCACGAGTCGGTCCTGATTTGAGTAATGTAGGAGTTCGCCTTACTAATTCTGTTTGGTATTATCGTCATCTTTATGAGCCAACAGCTGTGTTTCCTGGATCAAATATGCCTGCTTACCGCCATCTTTTTAAAATGCAAAAAATTGAAGGACAACCTTCTGAGGAGGCGATTAGCCTTACAGGCCAATATGCTCCGAAAGAGGGTTATGAAGTTGTACCAACCGAGGAGGCTAAAGATCTCGTTGCTTATTTGCTTTCCCGGAAACAAGATTATACCTTACCAGAAGTTCCCCCTGTTCCTGAAAAATAAATACGTTCTGTTTTTGTGAATCCATCTAATTACCATCATTCTTCTCACGACTTACAACTTGAGCGCGATCTTGTTGAGATCAATCATGCTCCAGTCTCACCTCACAATGTTGATAGAAATGGCTTCTTTCGGCCATTGCCCCTCTGGTTGATAACTTTTTCTATGTTCCTTTTTTTCTGGGCTGGAATGTATTTGGCTTATAATAGCGGTGGTTTTAAATCCAATGTCTTTGATGCTACCATTGTTTCTTGGAGTGGTGGAGGAAATGGAGGCGCCGCTCCAGCAGTCGATATGAATGCCCTTGGAAAAAAAGTTTTCACACAAACATGCGTTATTTGTCACCAGTCAACAGGACTTGGTGTGCCAGGACAGTTTCCTTCACTTGTTGGAACCGAGTGGGTGTTATCGCAGGATTGGCATGGCGATAATCATCTTGTAAAACAAGTACTTTACGGAATGCAAGGTCCTATAACAGTCAAGGGACTTCCATTTAATAATGCAATGGCTGCTTGGAATCAATTAACCGATCAACAAATTGCTGCCGTCTTAACGTATATTCGTTCAGAATGGGGAAATAATGCTCCTCCGATTACAACGGAATTCGTTACAAAAATTCGTGCTGACACCAAACCTCGTACAGAAGCTTGGACACTAACAGAAATGAAAGCCATTCCAAAAGAAAATTGTTCTCCTACAATAGCAGCGCCAGCTAAAAAATAATCATGAAGTTCTCGTTTAAAAAATTTTCCTTTCACAAAACAGTCAAGTTTATTGCCGCCTTTTTTCTTGGATCTGTCAGCGCTATGGCTGAGGTACGATCAGGCAATATCTATTGGATGCCACGTAATGCAACCCTGAATGGAATTGAAGTTGATAGTTTGTTGACCTTTATTTTTTGGCTAACAACAATAGTATTTTTTCTCGTTCAAATAATTTTTATTTATTACTTGATCAAATATCGTCGCCGTCCTGGTGTGAAAGCTCACTACAGCCATGGAAATAATACCCTAGAAATTATTTGGACAACACTTCCAACACTGATTTTTTTGGGGTTAGCAATTTATGGCAATCGCATGTGGTACGAAATCCATCGGCCAGCTCCAGAAGATGCACTAACAGTTGAAGTCACTGGATATCAATTTGCATGGGATTTTCGCTACCCTGGCACGAGTGGCTTGCTCGCTCGTTCTGATGTTCGAGAGATCACAGCCATTAATAAATTTGGTGTTGATATGACAGATCCTCGCGCCAAGGAAGATTTTTCAACAACAGAAATGGTGATTCCTGCTGGTCGACCTGTTCACATCTTGCTTCGCTCTCGTGATGTCATTCATTCTTTTTATGTTCCGGAATTTCGTATTTATCAAGATGCAGTCCCAGGAAGAACGATTGGGTGGGTTTGGTTTAAGACACTTCGCACTGGAAACTTTCAACTTGCTTGTAGCCAGCTTTGCGGCAAAGGTCACTACAACATGAAGGCTCCGATTCGTGTAGTAAGCCAAGAAGAGTATGACAAATGGTATGCGGAGAAAGTAGCGAAGCCGAATGTTTTTATTGACTTCACTGCAAAAAATTAAATGAAAAACTTTTCTGAACTTTTATGAATGCTGTAATGACTCCTACTTCTGCTCAAGCAATGCATGCTGAAGCCCCTCAACATGATCATCACCACGGTTCACATGGTATCATGAAGTACCTCTGGACCTATGATCATAAAATAATAGGTCTTCAATATCTCTGGACTTCTTTCTTTTTCCTATTGATTGGAGGAGCTCTCGCATTAGGTATTCGTTTTCAATTGGGATTTCCAAATCATCCTATTCCTCTCATCGGAAAATTTTTCCCTTCAACGCTCGTAACAGATGAGGGGGCAATTATCCCTGGTGGTTTTAACATGCTTGTGACGATGCATGCGACATTCATGGTTTTCTTTTTTGTGATGCCCGTGATTATTGGTGCCTTCGGCAATTATTTGATTCCATTAAAAATTGGAGCTGGTGATATGGCGTTTCCGCTTCTCAATGAAATTAGTTATTGGCTGTTTGTTTTATCTGGTATACTGATGGTTGGGGCTTTCTTTGCACCTGGTGGTGCGCCTGGTACAGGCTGGACTGCCTATGCGCCTCTTAGTGCAGTGGCTGCTTATAATCAAACACAGCTTGGTCAAACCTTGTGGGGTGCTGGAATTTTTGTTAATGGACTTGCTTCAATTGCAGGTGCCACGAACTATATTACAACAGTCATTACCATGCGTGCACCAGGTATGACGATGTTCCGGTTGCCGTTAACAGTTTGGGGCCTTTTTACAACATCAATTCTTCTTATTTTTGCAGTTCCTGTACTTTCTGCCGCCGCAGCAATGTTAGCATTTGATTTGAATTTTGGCACTAGCTTTTACAAACCAGCTGGTAATGGTCAACCTCTTTTGTGGCAACATCTCTTTTGGTTTTTTGGGCACCCTGAAGTTTATATTATGATTTTACCAGCTATGGGACTTGTCTCAGAAATCATGCCGGTTTTTGCACGTAAACCAATTTTTGGATATAAAGCGATGGTCTATGCAATGGGTGCTATCGGTTTTCTTGGATTTATTGTTTGGGGACATCACATGTTTGTTAGTGGTATGAATCTGACTTTGAGTGCCGTTTTTGGTCTTTCAACAATGGTTATTGCTGTTCCTTCAGCAATCAAAACCTTTAACTGGCTCGGAACAATCTGGAAAGGATCTATTGAATATAGCGTTCCAATGTGTTTTGCTCTCGCTTTTGTGATGATGTTTGTTATTGGTGGTCTTAGCGGTATTTTCATGGCTTCAACGCCTGTCAATCTTTTTGTGCATCACACTTATTTTATCGTGGCACACTTTCACTATGTTCTTTTTGGCGGAAGTATCTTTTCCATTTTTGCAGCCTTCTATTTTTGGTTTCCAAAAATGTTTGGACGAATGACGAATCGCACATTGGGGATGATTCATTTTTTTACAACTTTTATATTTTTTAATCTTACCTTTTTCCCAATGCACAACTTAGGGCTTGGTGGTATGATGCGTCGTATTTCAGATCCGACCATCTATGAGCATTTACGGCAATTGCAACCGCTCAATGTTCTCTCTACAATTGGAGCTTTTGGTCTTGGTCTCTCAACGCTTGTTTTTTTTATTAATGTTTTTTATAGCCTTCGCTATGGTCCGAAGGCCCCTAATAATCCTTGGCGTTCGACGACGCTTGAATGGACTCTGCCTTCACCAGTAACACTTCATGGAAATTTTCCTGTGACTCCTACAGTTTACAATGGTCCTTACGAGTATAGCGTTCCAGGTATGGAAGAAGATTACTTGCCTCAAAATGTCAAAGCACCGGAGACAGCACGAATAGAAATTCACTAGATGAGTGGATGTATGCATTAAAAAAATATCCATCATTTCCGCGGACGCAGGAATGACGTTTTGGGCGCAGCAATTGTTGGTGTTGAAAATCCAACGTTACATTTTTTATTAAAGAAATTTTTTATAGAGAATGAATTAATTGATGATAGGCTCTAACTATAAAGCGCGAGGGTGTTGAAGCATTTTTATAAAATAT
>CAYYAN010000153.1:0-4677 GCA_964469825.1 uncultured Chthoniobacter sp.
TCAGCCGCTGTGCGCCGTCGTTCCTTGCTCTTCATCCACAGCAGCGCATTTTGACTAGACTTTTGTATTTTTAAGGGTTGTCCAAATGCTACTGCTGCGGCGATGAGCTGTGTCGCGCCGGTGCTCGCGTCATGTTTAAAATTTTTTAATAAAAAATTGCATTTTAGAAAAAGTGAGCTACTTTTTCACCCTATGAAAAAAATTGTTACTCCCGTTATTGCCTTGCTTCTTAGCTTACATGCTCATGCTGCTGTTCAAACTGTTAAATTTGTTGATGTTAATGGTAAAGAACCGCAAGAAGAGAGTCATGATCAGTACTGTTATCTTGTGAACTGTGCTGATAACACTCCAATTCCTGATAATAATGTTAAGCTTGCTGTTGGTGATCAGCTTGTTATTCAAACAACAGAGACTCACGGGCTCTATAGCTATTTCAAGACTTATCATTATTGTATTAATGATGGCAGTTCCGCTGCTGTAGTAGGCTTGAAAGCAATACAATCTCAAGACTTAGGTAGCGATAATAATACGTTTGTTAATTTTCATTTTGAGGCTGTAGCTTCAGGAGAAGACTCTTTTGATATTAGCTTTGCAGATCCAATTTTTCAGGCACCTTTTTGTTATACCCCTAATCATCTATTAGGTCATGTAACAGTGACTGTTGTTGAGTAAAAAGAAACTCGTCTTATTTTATAATTTGTGAGATAATCAGTTTCAAATTATGAAAAATAAATATTCTCTACTTTCATTTCTCCTCATTGCAGTCTTGCTTCCTGCTTGTGCTAACAAAAAAAACAAACAGTCTCCTGGTATTGATGGTGACTATGTCAGTGGCACACCTCTTAGCGAGCGCTCTGAGGGTGCAAACTTTATGGCTGCGAACGTTAATCGCTCTGAGTTTGCACCGGTTCAGTTTGCCTTTGATAGCACAACGGTTGATGCTGAGGGGCAACAGAAAGTTGCTACTGTAGCCCAAAGTATTCGTTCCTCAGGAAAAACAGTCATTGTTGCTGGCTTCACTGACAATCGTGGAACTGAGGAATACAATCGTAGTCTCGGTGAACGCCGCGCTTTAGCGGTGCGGGAGGCTTTGATTGCGAAGGGAGTTACAGCTAACAAAGTTCAAACAGTCAGTTTTGGTAAAGAAATGCCTGCTGATCCAGCCAACAACGAATCTGCTTGGGCGAAGAATCGTCGTGCGGAATTTGGTGTGGTTAAATAAAGAGTGAAGAGTGTTTTGTGTCCTGGATAATTTATACCCATGGAACTTGTCACAAATTTTAAAGATTTAAGAATTTGGCAACAAGCTCCTATTTTAGTTAAAGACAAAAGCAAGACGTCTTCCCTATGATCATCTTTACCCTCCACTCTTTACTCTTTACATGATTCCGCTGTTTGATCTCTCTCGGCAAAATCAAAATACTAGCCTCACAGCAGCGATCAAAGCTGCTGTTGACGGCGTTTTAGATCATCAGCAGTTTATTCTTGGGAAAGAAGTTGTGGCATTTGAGCAGGAAGTTGCTGCAGCTTGTTTTGGTAAAGAAGCTCATGTTATTGGCGCTTCCTCAGGGACTGATGGGTTGCTAGCAATCCTTATGGCAAAGAATATTGGGCCTGGTGATGCGGTTATCACCACGCCTTATACTTTTTTTGCAACAGCAAGTTGTCCTCATCGCTTAGGGGCAGAGGTTGTTTTTTGCGATATTGACCCGAAGACTTACATGATGGATCCAGAAAAGTTACGTCAACTTCTTGCATCATTCAAGAGAGAAGCTGATGGAACATTACGCACAGCAAAAAGCAATTGTGTGAAGATGATCATTCCAATCCATCTTTTTGGAACGTGTTGTGATATGGATGCCATCATGGCATTAGCTCAAGAATATGGAGTGAGTGTTATTGAAGATGCGGCACAGGTTATTGGTGCTGACTTTCCGAGTAAACAAGGCATGAAAAAAGCTGGAGCTATTGCGGAGGCTTCATTTGTTAGCTTATACCCGACAAAAAATTTAGGTGCCTTTGGTGATGCTGGATTTATTGTTTGTCACGATCCAAAAATGGCTGAGAAGTTGCGTATTATTCGTAACCATGGAATGGAAGAGCGTTATTATTATAAAGTTGTTGGAGGAAATTTTAGAATGGATGGAATTCAAGGAGCCATTTTAAGAGCAAGACTTCCTTTTTTGACTCAGTGGAATGAGCAGCGTCAACAAAATGCAAGCATCTACAAAGAGGCTTTTACCAAAGTTGGCTTGCTTGATCGAATTGCATTGCCAGCAGAACCTTGGGCTGCGAGTGGCTTAAAAAGCCATCACATCTATCATCAATACGTTATTCGTCTACTTGGAGAACAAGCTTCTGTTCAGCGTTCCAAAGTCATTGACCATCTCAATAAAAAAGAAATTGGTTACGCTATTTATTATCCAGTTCCTTTGCATCTGCAGGAATGTTTTGCAGGCCTCAATTACAAGCCTGGCGCTTTTCCAGAATCGGAGCGAGCTTCTCAAGAGACACTAGCTTTGCCAATTTTTCCAGAGCTACGCGAAGAAGAAATTCAAGCGGTGGTTGCAGCGATTGCAGAGGCGTTGAAATAAAATTAAGGCAACGGCCTATGAAACAAGCCGAACTCAGTTTTTTCAGTGAACCACAAGGCTTGGGAACGCGGGTAGAGAAAAAAGCTTCTGCAAAAAAAAATAAAATAGCACAAGAAGAAGCTGATTTTTCTTCATCTGTAGCAGCAAAGCCACAGCTGTTCACCGTAACTGAACTCACACGGCGTATTACATCTTTGCTTGAGAGAAATATTGGTGAAGTGTGGATTGAAGGAGAGATTTCAAATTATCGACGACAAGCTTCCGGTCATCATTACTTCACGCTTAAAGATGCTGGAGCCCAGATTTCATGTGTACTTTTTGCACGAAGCGCAGCATCACTTCCTTCTTCGGTGCGGCTTGCTGATGGGGTAGCTGTGCAAATTCAAGGAAACGTGACAGTTTATCAACCACGAGGTCAGTATCAACTTATGGTCCGTCTGATTCAGCCCCGTGGTATCGGTCTCTTGCAAGCAAAGTTTGAAGCACTTAAACAAAAATTGGCAGCAGAAGGGCTTTTTGAGACAGAGCGGAAGAGACCTCTACCACGCTTTCCTCAACGTATTGGAGTAGTAACATCGCCTACAGGAGCTGCGATTGCTGATTTTTTAAATGTACTACATCGTCGTCACCCGGGGCTAGAAGTTGTGATAGCGCCTGTTCGAGTTCAGGGGCGAGGGGCAGCAGAAGAGATTGCCCTTGCCATTAAAAACTTTTCTTCTTTAAGTCCAGATATCGGAGTTGTGGATGTTATTGTTGTCGCGCGTGGTGGTGGAAGTCTAGAAGACCTTTGGGAGTTTAATGAAGAGATTGTTGCTCGTGCTATCGTGGCAAGTTCTATTCCTGTAATGAGTGCCGTGGGTCATGAAATTGATTACACGATTTGCGATTTTGCTGCAGATATTCGTGTTCCTACCCCAAGCGCTGCTGCAGAGCTTTTAGCTGCTGATAGTGTTAACTTATTGGAGAATGTCAGTTTGCTGATAAAGCGTCTGCAGCGAGAAGTGTTTCTACAGTGTTCACATTTTCGGCACCGATGGGAACAAGTAAGTGCTTCAGCTCTTTTTCGAGAGCCGGAGCGACGATGCTGGGAGTTGCAACAACATTTAGATTATTCAGTACGAGTGCTTGAAACAACAACGCGACATCGCTGGGAACAAGCAATGGCATCCTGGAAGACAGCCGCATCAGAGTTGCGTAGATATCATCCCGAATTGCTTTTTCAACGAGCACATCATGATGTAGGAATGTTAGAACGTGAATTAAATCAAAAACTCTTACACCAACAGCAGCGCACGCAAGCTCAATACGAACGTCTTCGCTCATCGCTAGCAGCGCTTAGCCCAGAAGGAACATTAGCGCGTGGTTTTACCATCACGCGCAATCAAGAAGGGAAAATTATTTCTTCTATTACGCAGGCTTCTTCTAAATCGGTAATCTCAACGCAATTTCGTGATGGAATGATTACTTCCATTCTAGAATAGTTTAATTATTATTATTTTTTTATTGCAAAATTATCTAAAATCCTCTATCGGAACAGTAGCTTTTATCCATTTTTAATCTATGAAATCGTTAACATCTCGTCTTGTCGTTGCATTACTTCTCTTCACTGTTGCTCTTTTCTATGGTGCAACATCAGCTTCTGCCCAAGTGAGTGTGCCGATTCGAGAGAATCCTGGATCACTTCCAATTTTGATTAGTCTTGATCATGTGAGCAAAGATTTGCACCTGACTTCGCTCCAAAAAAGTGTTATTGCAGGGTTGCGGAATGACTATCGTGTGGCAGCGATGAAATTGATGAAGATGCATCATCAAACACCTGCGGAACTAGCTCAGGCACAGAAAAAATTAGAGCAACTTTCTGTTTCTTACAACCAACGTGCCATGAATGTGCTTACTCCTGTTCAACAGCATCGTCTTCGCGAGATTGAGCGACAAATTTTAGGCGGCACTTTGCTGGTAGCTCCTTCCGAACAAAAATTTTTAGGTTTAACCGACGAGCAGAAGCAAAAAATCGAGAAGATTCATCAAGATTCTTATAGCAAAGCCATGAATATTGATTTGCGTGCTGACCAAGGGAAAATAA
>CAYYAN010000154.1:0-3375 GCA_964469825.1 uncultured Chthoniobacter sp.
TTGGAGCAGTTGTTCAGGCTCCTGTAACGTCTACTTTTATCATTTTTGAAATGACACACCAATTTGCACTTTTACCAGGGCTAAGCATTGCAGCTATATTGAGTCAGTTTGTAGCTCGCAAGGTTTTGAAAGAAAATTTTTATCTAGAAATTTTGACTCAAGATGGACATCACATGGAGCATATTATTCCACCTCGTGATTTGCATAGTTGGCAGAAAATGCCAGTTTCTTCTATCGCTTCTTTTGAGCCTGTAACCTTTTCTATTGATGATCTAAACATACGAGAGGTTCTTGATAGTTGTCTTTACGAGCGTTTTCCTGTGTTTCAGGGAGAATCATTTATTGGAGTATTAGAGCGAGATGAAGCAGAAGTTGCTTTAAAAGAAAATAGAAAGCCTCAGTTGCAGCACGCTCCAGAAATATTACCAGGAGAGAGTATTCGTAAAGCAGAACATTTACTGATTGAATCTCCAACAGGAATGTTAGTCGTTACTAGCAAACCTCAGGGAAAGCCATTGGCAGTGTTAACACTTCATGATTTACTAAGGGCGCAGTTAATGATAACTGAACAAGCATAGTGCATCATTGCTATCCAAGACTATTGTTTTGGATAAAAGTGATAGTCAATCAAATGAATTTTCGAATTATGAATACAGCACCAAAAAATTTATCACTTGGAGAACTTGCTCCTCGAATTTCTGCATTGAATCAGGATGAAAAGCTGATTGTTTTTGAGGAACTTTATAATAAAGGTACAACACTTATTTATTTTTATCCAAAAGCTGATACACCTGGATGTACTGCAGAAGCTTGCTCATTGCGAGATGCCTGGGAAGCCTTACGAGATATGGCAGGGCAGAAGATTCAAATTTTGGGAGTGAGCAAAGATAAGCCTAAATCACAAAAAAAGTTTCAACAAAAATATCAACTCCCTTTTGACTTAATTGCAGACGTTGATGGAAAAGTCGCTCAAGCCTTTCATGTGCCTCTTATTCCTATTGCTGGTATGTCGAAGCGTCAGTCATTTTTGATTCAAGATGGAAAAGTTGTTTGGTTTTCGCTGAAAGCAAAAACAAAAGAAGCGGCTGAACAAATACAATTTGCGTTAGACGAGATCAAGCGTAACGACTAATAAAGCAAGAGTTCTGAAAAAAATTGCAATATTTTATGCGTGTTATTGTAAAAATCGTATAAAGGTTTTGCATTTTTTTATAAGATCGCTATTCTTAATCGCCCATTCGGGTTGGTAGCTCAATGGTAGAGCAGTGCCCTTTTAAGGCATTGGTTGAGGGTTCGAGTCCCTCCCAACCCAGATTTTTTTGAGCTCGATAGTTGCTAAGAAAGACATTCTTTTATTCGCTTGCTTTATTTGCTGAGTAAAAAGTAATGAGTGACGAGTAATGGGTAACGCGTATATTTTATGTTGCCTTCGGCAATTAATAATAAAATTTTTTTGCTCTCATTTTTCTTGTCGTAGGCAAGTTATCAGGCTCGTTAAACGTTACTTAATCCCTATGCCTATCTTTAACTATCGAGCTTCAGAGACCTCTGGTCACCAAGTTAGTGGGACCTTAGAAGCACCATCCCTCAATGAAGCTTATCGCATGCTTCGAGAGCGTGGATTACAACCAAGTTTTGTAAAAGGAGATGGAAGCACCGATACTGGAGTTAAGAAAAAAGAAACTGTTCCTTCTGCTCAGAAACTTGTTCTTACGCGACTCAATACTGTCCAACTTCTTTTTTTTACGGAAGAGTTAGCAGAGCTTTTGGAAGCGGGATTGCAGCTAGAAGGAGCGCTGAAAGTCATTGAGCAGCGCCAGGAAAAATCAGCCGTAAGAGAAGTGGCTGGGCTTTTGCGATCTAAAGTTCGCGAAGGAATACTTTTTTCTCAAGCCCTTCGAGAGTGTGGTGAATCCTTTGATCCGCTCTATTGTAATTTGGTAGCAGCTGGAGAAGCGAGTGGAGCGTTGCCTCAAATTTTAAAAAAGCAGTGCGCTCATTTAGAAATGGTGCGAGACCTTCGTGGTAAAGTGACCTCTTCTTTGGTTTATCCAAGTATTGTTTTTGCATCAGCTCTTGTTCTAATGTTTGTTTTCCTCACATTTCTCGTTCCTCAACTCTCTGTCCTCTTGAGTAAGTCAGGACAAAAATTGCCTACAATTACTCAATGTCTCATTAACGTAAGTGAATTTTGTGGACATTGGTGGTGGGCCATTATAGCGATTGCTGGAGCTTCAGTGATGGGAGCAAGGCTAGCAGTCCAGACACCAGCAGGAAAAGCTTGGTGGAATCGAACGTTGCTTGAGCTTCCTGTTGTTGGGCCCGTTTTGAAAACAACATTCCTTGCAGAGCTTTTACAAACATTAGCAACCCTCGTTGGTAATGGAGTGACTATTTTAGTTGGGTTACAACTTCTTCAGGGTGCAACAGGAAATGTTTTTTTAAGAAATCTCCTTTTTCAAATTACAGCATTAGTGAGTGAAGGAAGCAGTCTTGCTAGCGCTATGAAGAGAGTCGGTTTTTTTCCGCCGGTCTTAATCGATATTTTAGGCGTCGGAGAGCAAACAGGAGATATTGCAGGGGCTCTTGCTCGTGCAGCCAGGCGTTATGACCGAGAACTTTCTTCTAAGATTGGACATCTCACGACACTCATTCAGCCAGCAGTTATTCTCATGGTTGCCATTTTTGTAGGTGTTATTGCTTACTCGATGATTGCTGGAATTCTTACGAGTGTTAACGCGTTGAAGGCACGGTAGAGATGAGTAATTGTACAAAGGTAATATTTTCCGTTTCGCTCTCTCTTGCTTTCTTCGTTGCAAAAGGTTGGTCAATGGATTCTCTTTTTTATAAAACTGAGAAAATTAAAAAAGACTTTGAAAAACAGCAAGCAGGGGAGCATCAGAGAGAGCGGGAGATGACAGAGAATGGAGGGGTACAACAACAACTCGATCGTGGAACGCTGCTTTCTTGTCATGATGAAACATATCGATAAAATTTTGATAGAGCTGCTAATAATTACGAGATGAATGTTTCTAGAGAAAGTTTGGCAGGTAATCTTGCTAATATCGAGTCTGATGAGATCGCAATATTAGGATAGAAGACGTTCCTTCTGAAAATAATCCTTCTTGGTTTAAGATTGCATGGACTTTTGATGAATTATTATGGAAATTTGAAGAGCCTATTCGTAAAAAGAGTATTTGCTATCCTAAGTCTAACTTCCGCTGCTTTAAATTTGAGGGAACAAAAGCTCATTTTATAGAAGCAAGTAAGCTATATCTCATTTCTGAACTCTTGACTTCAAAAGCTGAAGAGGCTCTTGTGGCCTTTACTGTAGATGCCGCTACTATGTCAGGAGATTCCAATAAGGAACATTTT
>CAYYAN010000154.1:3385-3796 GCA_964469825.1 uncultured Chthoniobacter sp.
TATTCACGCTTTTAGGTTAAAAAGAATGCTTTTTAAGGGGGCGCTCTGCTAGAGTTTCTTTTTCCATGACAAAGTTGACCGTTGCCCAATATGTTGCCGAACGTTTTGCTGCTCTTGGCATCAAGCATGTCTTTGGTGTTCCTGGCGACTATTCTTTTCCCGTGGATAATGCATTGGAAAAAGTGATGTCTTGGGTTGGTTGTGCTAATGAGTTAAATGCAGGTTATGCAGCCGATGGTTATGCCAGATCTAATGGTGCAGCATTGCTTTGCACCACTTACGGCGTTGGAGAGTTAAGTGCTCTCAACGCCATGATGGGATCACTGGCAGAACGAGTTCCTGTTTTTCATTTTGAGTTTGATGAAACAATAGAAAAAGATAAGACTATTAATAAAGTAGTGGAAACTTTTT
>CAYYAN010000154.1:3806-4646 GCA_964469825.1 uncultured Chthoniobacter sp.
CTGCAACGCTCTCATCAGCCATTGCACCACTCTCTTGGAGATGGAGAGCTCGGTCGATTTTTTGAAATTTCTGCAGCGGCTGCATGTGTGAGTGCGCTTCTAACTCCAGGAAATGTTGTGGCAGAGTTGGAGCGTGTTATTCACACAGCGCTGCTCGAACAACGACCAGCCTATCTCGTTTTACCAGGTGATTATGCCATGATGGAACTGGAGGGAGATGGTATTAACATTGTTCAAAAAAAAGTGCTTCCAGTGAGTGATCCTCATGAACTTGCTGTAGCAAGCCAACAAATCCTCAAGCGACTTGGTGTCGCAAAAAATCCGATCATTCTTCCTGCTGTTACGATTGCGCGCTGTGGATTAGAAAAGGAATTCGAAACATTGTTGAGCCTTTCAGGAATTCCTTACGCAACGATGTTAATGGATAAGGCAGTGATCTCAGAATCACATCCCAACTATCTTGGCATGTACCGAGGATCAGCTTCAGATGGCTCTATCAAAGAGGCCGTGGAGTCTGCCGATCTGATTCTCAATGTAGGTGGTGCTCTCTTTACCGATCTTGCGACAGCTTTTTTTTCTCATGAAATAAAATCAGAAAAGATGATCACCATGGGATTAGATTTTGTTGAAATGGTAACTTCAAAGGAGAATCCATCAAAAACTTATGGACCTGTTGCCTTGCAAGACTTATTAGCAGCCTTAAACAAAGCGTTTCAAACGGGTGTGATTGCAGCGAGGGAAAAGAAAACTGCCGTTGCTCCCATTCTTTCTGGCACAAAAATATTAGAAAAATTAGAAGATCGTGTGACGCACGAATCCTTTTACAATCGGATGTCTCAA
>CAYYAN010000155.1:0-4614 GCA_964469825.1 uncultured Chthoniobacter sp.
TCTGATTTCCTTACACGTATTGGCACTAATTCGAATATTTCAGCACTTTCTACTGCAGAAGTCGTGAAATCTTCTTGGTGAGTTCCTTAACGACATTGTATGAAGGGATACTTATTTTTTGCCCAGTTCTTGCATGGGATTTTTCTTTTTCTCTTCAAGATGAAATTGGAAATGATCTTTCACCAGCTGACGAGGCCAGAAGTTAAGGTCGCGATGAATTTCCGGCAATTCTTCGTGTGGGTCAACTTGAACTGACTTTAGCACTTTTGTCGTGATGAGCAGTTTCGAAACCTTTTGAGGGTTGGTTCGCCAAATCTCTGCAGGAATTTGAAATTGTTCGCTAGTTCCATCTGTATATTCAATTTTAAGAGGAATTGGCATAATTAAGCCTCCTTGATTGCTAAAATCGATGACATAAAAATTCCGTTTTGTTGTCAGAATATTCGGATCAATTTCTTCTTTTTCTAAATTTTTCAGCAATTCTTGAAATTTTTCTCGTTCGCTTGGAAGAACTGAAAATTCATCATAGCTACTATAAAAATCTTTTAACTCCGGATGAAGCTCCGTGTAAGTCTTGATATTAGCGTCACGAATTTCAGCGACAGTTTTGACGCGTTCTTCTTTTTCTTTTTTAGTAATAGGTTTATCAAGCTCAGGATTTCCTGTGTCGAGGATGTATTGATGAATGCCATCAATAGCAATGCTGCAAGGATCAATAGAGTAAAACCATCCGCGCCAAAACCAATCAAGATCACGGCCGCTTGCATCAGCGATAGTACGGAAAAAATCAGCTGGCTCGGGGCGTTTGAATTTCCAACGATTAGCATAAACTTTGAAAGCAAAATCAAAACGTTCAGGACCCAAGATGGTATCTCGAAGCAGATTGAGTCCAGCGCCAGGTTTGGCATAAGCACTTCCACCGACTTTTAATAATGAATCAGCGGTGGTCATGATGGGGACAAGATCAGGCCCTGTCATATATTTTGCAAGGTTGCGTGGTACACAGCGATCATTCTTGAAACCTTTTTCCCAAAGATCAGTAGCCAAGTGTTCCAAAAATGTATTGAGGCCTTCATCCAACCATCCCCACTCACGCTCATCGCTATTAACGATCATTGGGAAAAAATTGTGACCAACTTCATGAATGATCACAGCAATAAGCTCTTCTTTTTTCTCTTTTGAATAAGTTCCATCTTTTTCTGGACGAGTTCCGTTAAAGCAGATCATCGAAAATTCCATTCCGTAGATTGGGCCGTTGATCGAGTTAACAGTTGGATAAGGAAAGGGAAAGGTATGTTGAGTGTAGACTTCTAGTGTATGGAGGACGGTAGGAGTTGAATATTTCGACCAGAGAGGTTCTGCTTCTTTTGGATAAAAAGACATCGCCATTGTTGGTTTTTGAGGATCAGCACAAATGGAGGCTGGTACACCTTGAGCATCCCAAATAAACTTGCGAGAAGTTGCAAAGGCAAAAGCTCGGATATTGTCAGCCTTAAAAATCCACGTTTTTTTCCCAGAAGAATGATGAGTTTCATTTTTTTTCGCTTCGTCTGGAGTAACGATGAAGACCGGATGTTTAGCTGTAGCGGCTTCTTTTAGACGTTGACGTTGTGTGGCTGTTAAAACTTGCTCTGCATTTTGCAGCTCACCAGAAGCACTAACAATGTGGTCTTCAGGAGCAGTGATCTTGACGAGGTAATTTCCAAACTCGAGCGAAAATTCTCCAACTCCAAGGTAAGCTTTATTTTGCCATCCTCGCACATCAGTGTAGGAGCACATCCGAGGGTACCAATTGGCGATTTCAAAAATGTAGTTCTTATCTTTTTTGAAATATTCGTAACCAGTTCGAACTGGAAGTAAGGTTCCGTCATTAATGTGATAATGCCAACTGATGTTAAAACGAACAGAGCTCCCTGATGTTACTGGCGTAGGAAGATCAACCCTCATCATCGTATCCGCGATCGTAAAAGGAAGAGGTTTTCCTTGGGCATCTGTAACGGAATCAATAGTAGAGCTTCCATCAAATTTTTCTTTAAGCAACTCTGCTTGGAGTGTCTTAGGATGAAACTTATCGAGATGAATAGACTCTGTCTGATTTCCTTCTAAGACTTCAGTGAGATTGCTAGCAGAATGTTTAGCAAAAAGGTTAGCATCCAGTTCTAACCAAAGGTAAGTGAGCGTGTCAGGAGAATTATTGTGGTAGGTAATCGTTTCTGAACCCTTTAGATTTTGTGAGGTTTCATCAAGCTCAACATTAATTTCATGATCTGCCTGTTGCTGCCAATAGGCTTTTCCAGGTGCTCCAGAGGCTGTGCGTTGATCGTTTGGCGTTGGAAGAAGTTCTGAAAGTGGTCTGAACTTATCATAAGCGAGGGGTTTTGTCGCATCAGGGGGCAGTGCCAAGCAAGAAAAACTAAGGATAAATGAGAGTAAGTAAAAGGTAGGAACAGAAAATGGCATCGTGGAATTTTATTGGGGAAAGTAAAATTTCCAAGTAAGAAAATAGATTCTTATTTAAAATAGTTAGGATTATTGACAGATTTAATGCCGTAATGCAGCATTACTGCATGACAGCATTGTTATTATCAAAAAGAGGAACTATTACATTGCCATCAGAGATGCGACGTAAGCTTGGTCTTAGCGCCTCAGCGCATCGAATGCTACTAGCAAAAATGGGTTGAGGATGATGAGTAAGGATCAAAAAGATTTCTCTCTTTTGTTAAATACAGCTGTTTACGGAATGCTGGTGATGACGCCTAAGAGTTTTTTAATTAAAGTTGGCTTGGGGGGGTGAATCTTAAACCTAAAAACGTGAATGAAAATAAAAAATTTTCCGCAATCCTTACGCAAACTTTCTCATTTTCATTCAAGATTTTATGTTTAAATTCTTGATGGATGCTTTCAAAAATATTGCGTCGGTTTATTACGTCTGTTCCTATTGTAGCATTGGAAGTGCCCCAGAGACCGCATCTTGATCGTGACCAGTTTTTAGAAGAAGAAGCACGTCGATTGTTGCACCCTCATTCACCTCGTTTAGCAGAACGGGTAATTGTTTCGTGGAATCCTCGGATGCGTACGACTGCAGGATTAGCGTCGTATCAGCGTTGTGAGATCATTCTTAATCCTGAGCTCAAAAAAATCTCTGAGGATGAAATTGATAAAACATTGAAGCATGAGTTGGCTCATTTGTTAGCATACGATAGATCTGGGAGAAAGCGTATTGCCCCTCATGGAGTAGAGTGGCGTCAAGCCTGTATTGATTTAGGTATTCCTCAGGAATCACGAACACACCAATTGCCTTTTATTCGTCGTCCTCAAAAGCGGAAGTTTTTTTATCAATGTCCTTCATGTCAACAAAAACTAAGTCGCGTCCGCAAGCCGCGTCGTAAAATTGCCTGTCTGGCTTGTTGTCGAAAATATGCTCAAGGAAAGTATGACGCACGGTTTTGTTTCCAGTTGCTCATTGAAAAATAGTAAAAAGATCAAGGAGATCAAACGTACCGCGTTCATAAAACAATCTTTTATAAAAATAGACGTTACTAATGGGCTTCTGTCTCTTATTTTTAGGAAAATATTTTAAAAATGATTTCTTCAAAAGACAAAGTAGCTGAGTATGCTGAAATAGATAATCAAGAGCCTCTCCCTGCCAGTAAACGCATTTATATTACTGGGTCTCTTTATTCTTCAGTACGTGTGCCAATGCGAGAAGTAAGGTTATCTCCAACAAAAAAAATTGATGGAACATTAGAAAAAAATGAACCCGTACGGCTCTATGATTGCAGTGGTCCATGGGGGGATCCTGATTTTCACGGTGAGGTAACAGAGGGCCTGTCTGCCTTACGGGAAACTTGGATTCAAGAAAGGGGTGATGTTGAAGCCTATGAAGGACGTCTAATAAAACCACTTGATAATGGCTATTTGAGTGAGCAGCATGCAAGCGATGCTAACCATGCAAAACGAAATCGCTTAGTGGAATTTCCTGGACTTGCTTCAAGAAAACGTCAGCCGCTAAGGGCTTCCAAAGCTCATCCAGTGACGCAGCTTTGGTATGCGCGTCAAGGGATCATCACGCCAGAGATGGAGTTTGTTGCTATTCGTGAGAATCAAGGTCTGGAGCAACTTTGTGAATCTTCACAAAAGAGTAGCAATGATTTAAAGCATCGCCATCTTGGGTCTCAGGAAAACTCAGCTTCTGAATACACACCATCAATCTTTAGAAGATTTCCTCAACGGATTCCGAAACGAATTACACCAGAATTTGTGCGGGATGAAGTCGCTGCTGGCCGTGCGATTATTCCTGCAAATATTAATCATCCTGAACTCGAGCCAATGATCATTGGGCGGAATTTTTTGGTGAAATAGATAGTGCCCTGGAGGAATGTCAACTTTCAAATGAAGCTGCTGCTGAAGAAGCTTCTCCTGTTAAAGCAAATGTATATTTATTTCCGGCTTTTGTGAGACTCGTTGAAAAAGGCTATAAAACTAGGCCAGACTTAACTGTTTAATTATGGATGAAAGAGATATTTCAAAACCACCTATTCCCGCTGAAGAACCTAACAGTTCTCAAGATCCTACTATCCCCAAAAATATCGGTTCTAGAAAAAGCTGGGCGGC
>CAYYAN010000156.1:0-4588 GCA_964469825.1 uncultured Chthoniobacter sp.
CTTCTCCAAGAGAAGCAATGGAAGAAATAGAAAATAATTTTGATAACCAATATCAGGTGCCCTTCTTTTTTTACTACCCCATGCCTTCTCCTTATACTTTTCCATCTTATGATCACTATCAGCAGCCTTTAGAAACAACGGAAGAAGATCTACCTCATTTTGACTTATTTTAATTTTCAGTCTTTGATTTCTAGAAGATCTTGTTTTCTATCGGTGAAGATATCGGCTGAAAAATTTTATTTCCCAGAATAGGCTCTATTACATCTTTCCTTTCTTTTTCTTTCTTTTTGCTGCTTTTTTTATCGCTTCTTGCCGAATAAGTTCTTCCTCTATGGCTTGCCGTTTAGCTTCCTCAGTAGCTTTTTGATCAAGCATTGCTTGAACGATTTTTTGACGCTCTTCTTCTTTACCAAAGAGATCTCGCTCTAAGGCTTCGCGTTTTTTTTGATCACGTTCTTGTTGAAGTCTCTCTGGCCATTGAAGATTCCATTCCTTTAGAGCATGACGTTGTTTTTGTTCACTATTAGGAAATTGTTCTATGAATTTCTTTTCTTTTTCTCGTCGCTCTTTTTTGAGTTGTTCTTCAATTTCGGCAGACTTCTTCCAGAATTCCAAAAGCCTGGCATGGGGTTTCTTAATTTCTTTGAAATAGTCTAGAGCACGTTGATCACTCTCTCGCTCGGAATCAAAACCTTTCGCCAGAAAAAAACTTGCAATAAAGCGTGCTAAAACTGGTGATTCAAGCAGAAGGGGTATTTGCTCGAAATAGCCTAGCTCTTTGCTAGATGGTTGTTCTCTTGGGAGCACTGCTGCTGCTGCTGCTTGTTCTTGCCTTCGCTTCGCTACCATTTCGTTGTAGAGTTCTTCAGCAATAAGACCATTTTTCCAAGCATATTCTGTTGTGGGGACATCAATAATGTTTCGTCCTTGATCAGCAAAAAATTTTTCCGTTCTCTTTCCTGCTTCTATTTGAATCCTTCTCCAATCTTGTACCAGTTGCAATGTATCACTGCACCATGTATAGGAACGATAAAAATATTGAGCGAGAATATGTTCTTTCTTCTGAGACAAGTTCTGCCGTTCCGCACAAAATTTTTCCATTTCATCGATTCGTTGTTTTCTTGCCAGGAGCATTCTTGCTCGGCTCTCTTGCTTCAGCTTCTCTTTTTCGTCGTCTGTTGTTTTAGCTCCTGAAAAAAGTTGATTAAAGATGTGCTTCTGTTTTTTTAAGATAAGTTCTTCCTCTGACTGCTGTTTTTCTAAGAGAACCTCTTGCTTTGCTTTTTTAGTAATTTTTTTAGCATTTTTCTTGGCTAATAAGTCAGACACAATTTCTTGGATGAGTGTGTCCGCTATTATTGGTTCTAAGGAGCACTTCTCTACCATTTCATGAAGAAGATTTGCTACTTCTGAAGTGATGATTGCCTGAGTTTTTTGCTCTGCTAAAGAAGTCTCAACATGATGGAAAATAAACTCCTGTGATACCTCATTAAGAAGTTTCTTTGAAAGATCAGTGGCAACGGTTTCTTTTAGCTGCTTCACATGTTCCACCATTTGAGAAAATACTTTTTTCCAACGAGCTTGCTGCTGTTTTTCTAAGAGAGCCTCTTGCATTGATTTTTCAGCAATTTCTTGGATGAGTGTGTCCGCTATTATTGGTTCTAAGGAGCACTTCTCTACTATTTCATGAAGAAGATTTGCTACTTCTGAAGTGATGATTGCCTGAGCTTTTTGCTCTGCTAAAGAATCCTCAACATCATGAAAAATAAACTTCTGAGATACTTCATTGACGGATTCCTTTGAAAGATCCGATCCATTTTTTTTCGAAGGATTAGGCTTTTCAGATTTTTTCCTTAAGACTAGTTGTTCCCATTTTTTTAATTCGGCCGCGGCTTGATTTGCTCGAGACTGAGCTTGATTGAGCTGCAAGGTATAATCAACTCCTGGTACTAGCTGTTGTTGAGCGCTTATTTGTTGAGCAAAGCAGTAATTTTTATAAGCCATCTGTACCTGAAAAAGCAAGGCATCGCGAATCTCAGCGGCTCTATGAACTTCTGCTCCTATTGCAATAACTTTTTGATGTAAATCTTGATGTGAGGGATCCTGTCGACTCCATGCATCATAAGCTGCCGCTTGAGCTTGCTGAAATCTTGCTAAAGCAGAGTGCCAATTATTAAATGCTGTGGTGAGCTGCAGTTGAAGGTCAGTATGGATTTTTGCTAAAGTTTCCAGCTTTTTAAAAGCAGTCCATTGAGCATAAGAAGAATCAAAATACTGACGCGCTGAAGTAATTTCTTGGCGAGCCCAGTGTAAATTTTCTTGAGCTTGGTCAAGGCTAACGATTGAAATGTTGCTGGTATTATCTGAAGAAGTGCTAATCTTAATCCCTGCAGGGTTTTGACTTCGTTGTTCTAAGCTTGAAAGATCACTGCCTTGTTCCGTTGCTTCACGATTGCGTTGCTCTTTTTGCTGCTTTAAAACAACTCCTTTCTTTGCTTCTTCTGGATTTTCATTTTTTCTAAGCATCATCAGTGGTGTCAAAAGCTCTTCTTCTTGAGGAAAGCCTTGCTCCACCCAATGAGCATAATAAGCTTGTTGCTCTTGACTTAACCCTCTTACAGGTTGATCTTCCATGCCTGCTATCATCGTATAAGACCATCCCTCTAACGTCTCGGTGCGAATGATACCATACCCTTCCGGGTCTGCTGCCATCTCATCACTATAAAGTTGAAGAGAATCATGTTTGGCTACAGCCATCAACATGCTGCAATACTTTCGTACGGTAGGAGGCATTCTCTCTTCAGAAGCTTGAAGAAAGTTCTGCATCATTCCAACTATCAAGAAAACAAAAAAAAGAAAAAGCTTGTTCACGGGAGAGGATAAGTTTTACAAAGCCGCTAATGTAGCGCATTTTTCTATTTTTGCTAAAAAAAAGAAAAAATTTGCGTTGCTGTTTCTGAAGCTTTTAAACTCTTCAACTTTCTACTATGCTTTCCCACGATACCATTGCTGCTATTGCAACTCCTCCAGGAGAAGGAGCTGTCGCATTACTGCGGATCTCTGGCCCAGAGGCAATCACAATAGTATCGCCTCTTTTTCAAGGCCGTATTCCTCTTGCTTCGATGAAGCCGCGTCATCTCTATCTTGGGAAAATGATCATTGAAGACAAGGTGATTGACGAGGTTCTATTGGCGATTTTCAAAGCTCCTCAAAGCTATACCGGAGAGGATATGGTCGAAATCAGCTGTCATGGGGGATCGTTGATCAGCGCAGACCTTCTTCAAACTATTCTCCATGCAGGAGCACGAATGGCACGTCCAGGAGAATTTACCCGGCGAGCTTATCTCCATGGAAAAATGGATCTAACTCAAGCAGAGGCAGTCATGGATTTAATCCAGGCTCAAACAACACGAGCACAACAGATCGCTACCGAGCAATTGGCAGGACACTTAGGCAAAGAGATCTCTCTTCTCAAAGCTGATTTGCTTGCTGCAGTTGCTCATCTCGAAGCTTTCATTGATTTTCCAGATGAGGATATTGATCCTGAAACAGGACGCGCGCTGCAAGAACGTTTAGAGAAAAGTCGTCGTCACCTGCTTCGCTTGTTAGCAACAGCACCGGAAGGCCGTCTTATTCGAGAAGGATTGTCACTTGCTTTGTGTGGTGCTCCCAATGCCGGCAAGTCAAGTTTGCTAAATGCCCTCTTAGGACGTGATCGTGCGATTGTCACTCCCATTGCTGGCACTACACGCGATCTCCTTGAAGAGATGGCTTCATTAAATGGTTTTCCTTTTCGCCTCATCGACACTGCTGGCCTTCGAGAAACAGAAGAACTCATTGAGCAGGAAGGAATCGCTCGTGCCCGTCAAACGATGGCTTCAGCAGATTTAACGTTGCATCTCGTCGATGTCACGCAACTTGAGAACTTATCTTTAAAGTCTACTGATGCTGCGAATAATTGCATTGCGCCAGTGCCCCCTTTTTCTTCACAAGTCTCAGCGATTTTAAAGACAGGATCCATTACGCCGCTCCAACCGCAAGAGATTCTTATCCTGAATAAAATTGATCTTCTTTCCGATGACACAGCTCTTCGCGCCGCTTATCCCGAAGCAATTTTCCTCTCCTGCAAAACCAGAGAAGGTCTAGAAGAATTAAAAAAAGCGATTGTTTTTCGTGTAACAGGAAATCTTCCTACCATGAGAGAACAAGCTTCCTCTGCCTTCGCTATCAATGCACGTCATCAAGCCTGCCTTCAGCGTGCACTAACGGCATTGGACTCTGTCCTTGAGCTTTTTAAGCAGGAACAACCTCCAGAGATTTTAGCTGTCGAACTTCATGTTGCTCTACAAGCTCTTGGAGACATCGTTGGTGCCAGCAATACAGAAGAAATCTTAGGAGAAATTTTTGGAAATTTTTGTATTGGAAAATGAGGAGAAATTTAATCGCTAAAAATCAAGATAACTCATAATCATATTTTAAACTTAAAAATGGGAATGAAAATAATCCTCTTTTTAACGCCTCAACACTTCAACTTAAAAACGTGAATGAAAATAAAAAATTTTACGCAATAGTATCTGTTCTAAAGTCG
>CAYYAN010000157.1:0-1120 GCA_964469825.1 uncultured Chthoniobacter sp.
TCAAAAAGTTTTTGGATTTAAAAAAGCGATAGCAGAAAAACAAATGATGGAAGTTCACACACAAGGACGTTCGATTGTTTGGGTCGGTCCACGTGAAGAGGCTGAATTTTATGTAGAACGGCTACATAGCTTTTTGTTGTTAGCAACGTTAGAACAAGTATGAACTTTCATCAGCAAGAAAATGGAGATCTAGAAATTTCTGAAATTGATCCGCTCTTAACTTTCTTGATGATAGAAGGAATACGACAAGAAGAAGAGGAATGGGATTGTATTGCCGAATCTTTTTTAGCGACACCACTCGCAGAGGATGCAGTTTTTTCTCAGGATTGGAAAGAATATGTGCAACCGGGATTATTGAGCCTTTTTAAATCTTGTCATGCTCATGTTTTAATCGATTTAGAAAGAATGAAACAAGAGCAGCTTTGCAGTTCAAAAGATGCCTTAGCAAAACTCCTGATTCCTAAAATTCATTGTGAAGCATGGCTTCGTATTCTTAATGTTGCACGACTTTCTCTGGCAGCCCGATATCGACTTTGCGATGAAGAGATCAGTGGAGAAACTGCTCCTGATTTAAAAACAGAACGAGGAAAAGCTCTCTTGCAATTGCAATTTTTTTCCCTACTACAGCAGGTTCTTGTGGAAACTGAATCGCAAGTTTTATGAAAGATTGGAAAAGACCTCCTATCTTCCATTTTCAAATATTAGTCGCCAAATGAAATGCCTACAGCACGCGCCGTCTCCACCATTTGTCCATGAGGAGGGACCTTTTTGAGGCAATGAACTGCTTTACTAATGGGGACACTATGTACATCGTAATTTTGATAACAGACCATGGTGCCAAATTTTTCCTGAACAGCCAATTGGACAGCTTTGACACCAAAGCGCATTCCTAAAATCCGATCGAGATTTGTAGGCGTTCCTCCACGTTGTAAGTGACCCAAGACACAAACACGTGTTTCTTTTTCAGTATGTTTTTCAATTTCTTCGCAAAGTATTTCTCCGATACCGCCAAGGCGCCATTCTCCTTGTTGATTGGCGTGATGATATTGATGTCCATTAATTTTAGCTCCTTCTGCAACAACGATCATTGTGCTTTTGTGACCTCTTTGATCGCGTTGGC
>CAYYAN010000157.1:1130-4566 GCA_964469825.1 uncultured Chthoniobacter sp.
CGAATAGTAGCAACAATTTTTTCTAACGTGAAAGGAATTTCTGGAATGAGAACAATGTTAGCGCCGCCTGCCAATCCGCTCCAAAGTGCAATCCAGCCGGCATGACGTCCCATGACTTGAAGAATCATGACTCGTTTGTGACTTGCTGCTGTGGTGTGAAGGCGATCTAAGGCATCAGTGGCACAAGTAACTGCTGAATCAAAACCGAAGGTCATTGCAGTTGCTTCGAGATCATTATCAATAGTTTTAGGAACACCAATAGTAGGAATACCAGCTTGATAAAGTTGTAAGGCTGTGTTCATAGAGCCATCGCCTCCAATGACAATGACTGCATGCAAATTTAATTTCTGATAGGTTTCAAGCGCTTGAGCAATAACGTTAGGAGGAATAATTTTCTTTTTTCCTGAGCTAACCTTAGCTGTAAAGTGCCCTCGGTTTGTTGTTCCTAAAATGGTCCCCCCAACTTGCATAATGCCAACCGTATTTGCTTCTGTCAGAATGCAATGGTCTCCTGGCGGTAAGATCCCTTCAAAGCCATCTCGAAAGCCAACCACTTCCCATTCTAGTTCAGTGGCAGCACAAACAATGGCACGCAAGACTGCATTAAGGCCAGGGCAATCGCCGCCGCTTGTTAAAACACCAATTCTCTTCATATACTATAAAAATCTACTCGAACGAATGGGACGTCCTTGAGCAGCCCAAGTAGAATAAAGATTCCATGCTCGTTGATTAAGTTCTATTCCTTCTGTGGTTCGATTATTAGATCCGAGAATAACAACAATAATACGGCGAGGTGTTGTATAGATAGTATTCCCTTCTTTTTTGACTTCTGGTTCACGAGCGCTGGTAAGCACAATGGATTCTCCTACAGAAGATAAGCGCGCCGTTTTAACGCCATCAATGCCATTAACACCTAACAAATTGTTGGTATTGTTGATCGTTGCTCCTAGAGTTTTGTTTCCTCGCTGGATATGAATGTCACGTGATTTTTGTGCAACATAGAAAGCCAAACCAGGTTTAGAATAACCATAACGAGTTAATCGAGCCAAGTCAGCCGCACAGGAGTAAGGTTGTTCACCATTGCCTACAACGGGAAGACCATGTGAATTGAGGAAAAGAGTTCGCTTCATCTCTAGTTCCCGAGCGAGTGCATTCATGTGAGCTACAAAATTGCCAACGCTGTCTAACTGTTGAGGGTTTGGTAATTTCAGACCTACATAATTAGCAATAGTCAGTGCAGCTTCGCTATCAGATGGAAGAAGTGTTAAGTAAAGCAAATCACGAAGAGTGATGCGATCACCAGCTTGAAGACCTAATGGGTTGCCTTGTCCTTGAGGAGCTGCTGGTGCTGGGACTTCTGCTATAGCATCAAGACTATTTCCACTAACCTTAATCCAATCAAGCAAGGTAATAGCAACAGCAATTTTTGTCAGACTTCCAATAGGAAATTTAGTATTAGCTCCTTGTTCTTGTAAAATGCATCCCGTTTCATTATCGATGATAATAAAATGAGATGCAGAGCCTGTTGATAGACTCAGCATTAGCAGTAAAAAGGAAATAGTGAGAGTTCGATAAAAAGGTTTCATGCAAGTTGAAGTCCATTAAAAAGAGGATTTTTAATTTTTCCGAGTTATTTTTTTCTTCAGCTGTAAAAAACCAGCAAAGGCCTCTTCTACTGAAATATCTTTCACTTTATGAGATGGAGCACGGAGAGCAATATACGGAGTTTTCCAAGGGTGCCACGATTTAATACTGCCTATTCCAAAAAATGAAAGTATCGGTTTTTGGAGGGCTGCTGCTATATGCATGGCCCCACCATCACTACAAATGAGCTGATCTAAGAGAGAAGTAACAGCAATGAGTTGTGAAACAGTAGTCGTGGGAGTTCCAAAAACAGGAAGCCCTTGTAATAGGTGAAGAAGGCGTAAGGCTTTTTCATCATCTCCAGGATGTTTCGGATTGGTAAGGAGTCCAGGAGCCCACAGTAAAAGAAACTGAGCATGTTCAACGGCTATTATTTTTTGAATCAGAGAGGCAAAATACTGTTCAGGCCATACGCGTGTTGGGCAACGAGCGCTGATATGAATTCCAATTGTAGGTATATTTGGATTCCACCCTGCTGCAAGAAGCTTCTCACGTTCTTGTGCAACGATTGTTTTGTTGGGAAAAAGATAGGTAGGTCCCTGTGAATGTTCGATAGGAACTTTTAGAACGGCACCCAAGCGAGCTAATTTTGTTACTTCATGTTCTTCGTGAATCTCTGACG
Organism: uncultured Chthoniobacter sp.; assembly: GCA_964469825.1. Lineage (GTDB taxonomy): Bacteria > Verrucomicrobiota > Verrucomicrobiia > Chthoniobacterales > UBA6821 > CAIWMF01. The sequence goes on from CAYYAN010000157.1 coordinate 3,397, forward strand.
TTTCCCGCGGAATTGCAATATCTGGTTGCTGCGAAGTTGGACGATCTCGTTCTTGAAATCCAATCGTTACTTTTCCACGTAGTCCACGAGCATAACGCCATCCTCCATTAGCAAGTAAGATATAATCAAAATCATCTTTTCGAAGAGAACGTTTGAGCTGCCAGCGTTTCCAGATGACAGAGAGAGGATGATGCCCATGATTATCATGACGACGCTTCAGAAAAACAAAGATTCGATCAATATCATGATTGTTGTTGAGTACTTCAGCATTATAACTGCTGACGAGAATAGAAATAGAAGCCTCAGGAAAATGTTTTCGCAATGCCCTTAGAAGTGGAGTCGTACAGATCAGGTCTCCAATGTTGTCACGACGAATGACGAGGATTTTCATAGTTTATGTATCAAGTTCCTTTTGTGTTTCCATAGAGCTCGATTTGAAGGCGAGGAGCAAATCGAAAACCTCGATTGAGGCAGAGTCTTGCAATTAAGGGAGAGCGCTCTCTTAATGTTTTGAGATCCGTTCCTTCAGGCATTAGCAAGACACGATCACGTGAAAAAGGTGGAAGGTTGTTGAGAATTGTTTCAATTTCTGGGAGATCTTGCTCTGAGGAAATCACAAATTTACATTGAACATCATAATTTTGAATCCAAGTACGGAGTACTTCTGGTTGGTAGCGTGTTATCTCATGTTTTTCTTTCCACCCTCCAGTAATCAAAAATTCCGGTGTGGAATTTTTTAATTTGGGGCTGAGGGAAGCCAGATCGCACTCAATGCCTCGTGGCATAACGGTTCCAGCGGTTTCAATTGTGATGTGATATTTTTTTTCTCGCAAGCGATGAGCCAGTTCTGGAAGTTCTGGTGCAATCATCGGCTCTCCACCAGTCAAGACAACATGGCGACAATTATAAGCAGCAATTTGTTTTACAATATCATCAATGCTCAACATGGTTCCTTCTGGCTTCCATGAAGCATAAGGTGTATCACACCAGCGGCAGCGTAAGTTACAGCCCGAAGTCCGAATAAAGACGGAAGGGACGCCTATCAAGAGTCCTTCTCCTTGAAGAGAGTGAAAAATTTCGGAGATGAACATGAAGAGGTGAAGAGTAAAGAGTGTTAAACCTAAAAACGTGAATGAAAATAAAAAATTTTACGCAATAGTATCTGTTCTA
>CAYYAN010000158.1:0-3812 GCA_964469825.1 uncultured Chthoniobacter sp.
AAAAGTTCTCTCTTCATCAGAGCCTTGGTCAAGTTTCCTGAGGAGTTTTGATATTTTTTAATCAAGTGATCAGCTTGTTGGAGCGTTTTCAGGATACTTGGAAAGAGTTCTGCAGCTGCAGAGGGAAGTTGAAGAGAGCGTGGTTCAGAGGCACCAGCAAAATGGCGAAGACGTTTAGCAGGATTACGCAAAATTGTTGCAGCTTCCTGAAGCTGATGAAAAGAAGTTGTAGAACCGCTAGTCTGATCAGGATGGTGCAAAGCGGCAGCCCGACGAAAAGCTTCTTCAATCACGCTAGAATCAAGGTGAAATCGGCATGGCAACTTGAGCAGAGCATAGGGATCAGTTCCAGACATTGCATGTTTTGGTGCCATAATATGAGTTTTTAAAGTGAATGGACTGACTCCTATGCGGAAACTACGGAACCGACCCCTATGGTCTTATGCAGAAAAACTTTCGCCGCACGAACAATGCGCAACGGCGTTAGGGTTAGTTACTTTGAAGCCTCCTTTTTGAAGGTCATCGCTATAGTCAAGTTCGGAGCCACTGACGAAGAGGGCGCTCTTTGGATCAATAACGATGCGGACACCTTGAGATTCAACCAAGATGTCGCGAGGTACAGGGCCATCGACAAGATCCATTTTGTATTGTAATCCTGAGCAGCCTCCACCAATGATGGCTACTCGCAGAGCCCCTCCAGGGCGGCCTTGACGTATGAGGAGGGAGGTCAGTTTTTCAGCAGCAGCTTGAGTGATGCGGCAGAGTTTTTCGTTGCCAAGGCGATAAGGAACGGAGGTAGCTGAAGAAGACATTGTAAAATAAATAGCCACAAAAGAACGCAAAGAACACAAAAAAAATCTTTAGCCTTCAAGCTTTAGCCTTTAGCCTTTAGTTTCCATCATGAGTAACATCGATCATCTCTTTGCTAACAATGAAACTTGGGCTTCTAAAGTCCGTCAGGAGAATTCTACTTTTTTTGAAAAACTTTCAGTGCAGCAACAACCAGAATACCTTTGGATTGGTTGCGCTGATAGTCGTGTGCCAGCTAATGAGATTGTTGGTCTAGTACCCGGAGAACTTTTTGTGCATCGTAATCTTGCAAATATCGTTGTCCATACCGATCTTAATTGCCTCTCAGTGATTCAATATGCTGTCGACATTTTAAAAGTAAAACACATCATTGTTTGTGGTCACTATGGTTGTGGTGGTGTATTATCTGCCTTGAAGAATGAACGAGTCGGTTTATCGGATAATTGGTTGCAGCATGTCCATGATGTGATGCATAAACATCATTCTCTTATTGAGAGTGCAACTGATGAACTGGAGCGTGGCTATCGGCTCTGTAAGTTGAATGTGATTGAGCAAGTCATGAATGTTTGTCGCACAACAATTGTTTCTGACGCTTGGAATCGAAAACAAAAACTTTCAGTTCATGGTTGGATCTATGGCATGAAAGATGGCCTTTTGGAAGATCTTCACTGCTCGGCCTCTTCTCATGAGGAGATGAGAGTGGCTCATGCTAAGGCTTTGGCTGATGTTTAGAGATTTTTAAAAAATTCTATGGGTGCGTGCGTTGCAGCGTAACTTTCCGCCGCCGCTAATCAGACTTCAGCTAACCCCAATGCCTGTAAGGAAATCAGAGTTCTGAAATAAATTTGAATAAGAATCCTTATACAAATAGTTTCATTTTCATTTACGCTTTTACGATATACGACTCGCGTTTGATTTTTAAGTTTTATTACTAGCTCTGTTTCTCTCTAGCATCGTTATCCGATCTTGCGTTATGCCTGCATAGCGCTGCGATCCTCTGCCTTGCTAGAGAAAAACATTTCAGCGTAAAAAACCTAAAACTCGCACGCTCATGGTATAATATTTTTAAGAAACTCTAATGTGAAAATAAACAACTGCCTTTATTTGAAATTTTCAAAAATTGAGTTAAGTTTTTTAGATGAAGTGTTTTTTTGTTTTTATTTTTTTGGGGATAACTATTTGTTCTTCTTTTCTCAAGGCTGAGTCAACCTCAAGAGTAACAACTATCTCTTTAGCCCGGATAAATCATGATAGTTCTTCTCTTAGTGAGAGTCTTTCTAGTACTCCTATTAAAACTTCTTTTCTTGTGTTGTTGCTGAATCTCCTTGCTATGGATGGCTATGATAATCTGATCAACCTTGATCATGATGTTCTTCAATCAGCCATCAAAAAAACGACAAGTTCCAATGGCTCAAATTGCTATGAAGTTGTAGAAGATAATACTTTAGATGATATTGCCTTCGTCAATCTGGAGTCAGATGATCCATATTTAAAGAATCTTCTAGAAAAAAACGATAATAACAGCAAAAGTAAAAAATATTTAGCTATAAAGATAGGAGTTATTAATAAGTTGCCTTCTGGTATGACACCTAATAATTTAATGAAGTCTCTGATATCGAGTGAAGAAGCTTCAGTTGAGTATTATGTTGTTCCAAAAAGTTCTTTTGACTCCGCTTCAGATTTTTTAGAAGGTGAGCTATGGATTGTTTTCTCCAGTGAGAAAGCAATGGGATCAACTTTAATACAGGATGAAGCAACTCTGTTAAGAAATGTTCCATCTTTGGAGAAGGATTCATTAATGGAGAAGGAAAGTATATTGTCTTCACCAGAATCTAAAAACTACCTAACCAGGATAAAATTTTGGAGCAACTATACGCCTGAACAGCAAGAGGCCTTTATTAAGGTTGGAGTTTTTACAGTTGGTTGTGCTGCAATTTGTTTTTTTCCTGAGTTGTCTCTTTTAGATAGAGTGCTAGTTGTTGTTTGCCTTCCTTGTTTTGCAGAGTTAGGGGAAAATATTTTTACTGTTTCAAATGCTATTTTTAATTTTTCTTAAGGGAGTAATGGGTGAGACTCCTAATGGTCTACACCATTCAAAAACGCCAGGAGAGGTTTCTTGATTTTTTGAATAAGCCTCATCAAACATTTCTAGGCGTGCATCCATGTTATCAATGAGATGGAGAGCAATGGCTTCCGGGGTTTTTGGTAAAACAGGAGAGCCAAATTCTAATTGTCCATGGTGAGCTGCAATGAGATGGAGGAGGTGAAGCCTTACTTCTTCAGAGGCTGGTTCATATTTTTCCCAATTTTCTTTAGGGAGTTCACGCCAAAGTGCATTGACTATTTCAATACCGATGGAGATATGCCCCATGAGCTCACCGCGTATATCAGGAATGATACCAAAGCCTTGAGCGGGTGGGCATGTTTCCCAAAGTTTTCCCGCGTCATGAAAAAGAATGCCTGCAATCAAGAGGTCGGCATTGAGCTGCGAATAAACAGAAAGAAGTGCTTGCGCTGACTGAATCATTCGGGCTGTATGATCCAGAAGACCGCCGCGTCGTGCATGATGGTTGCTTCGTGCTGCAGCAGCTCGGCGAAAGCGAGCTCCGTATTGTTGAAGAAACTGCTCGCAGAGTTCCTGAAGTCGGGGATCCTGCAATTGAGTTACTGCATTCAGAAGCAGCTGATAAGTTGCTTCGTGCGCGGCTTGTTGTTCTGGGGATCCTTCTAATAGTGACGTGATATTTTCTTCGGAAAGAGGTTCCAAAGTCCATTGAGCGGCATCAAGGCCAAAGGGTCCTTGAGAAAAATTTCCTGAGACCTCGACAAAGGAGGCAGGCGTGATTTTCTGGCAAGCAGTAAATGCTGGCTTATCGCTCCAAGCTCGTAGTGTCAGGCTATCAGTCGCATCTCGCAGGATAAGCTCGTAAAACGGTTTTCCCGCTGCCGTTTCTTTACGATTAATTTTTTCTGCTTGTGCTGCTAGTGTGGCTTCGCAAGAG
>CAYYAN010000158.1:3822-4542 GCA_964469825.1 uncultured Chthoniobacter sp.
CCTCTCGCACACTTTTAATTGTCATGCGAGAGGGCATACGTAACGTTAGATTTTATTAATTGCTTTGCGGAGAAAAGATGCGCTTGATTTTAGAGCATCATCAAGATGGCCTGTTGCTTTACTTAGCAACGAATGAGCTTTTTTGTGAGTTGTCTCACGAGCTTTGCTTGTTGCTTTTTGAGAATTTTTAATACCTAAACGAAGAAGGCCTGCAGCTTCATCTACGAGCTTTAATGCCTCTTTGGTAACGGCATCTTCAAAAGATTGAAGAGATGCTACATTTGTTTTTTTAGCAGGAGCTTTTTTAGAGGCAGCTTTTTTGTGAGTCACTTTTTTCTGAGAAGAAGGTTTCTTGATCTTAGTGGAAGTAACTTTTTTAGATGTTTTTTTCTTAGTAGACATGCAACAAAACGTAATAGGTAATAGAAAAATTGAAAAGGATAGAATTTTTAAACCTAATTTTTCCAAACTCCTGATGAAGTCCAATCGTGTGATAGATTACTACTCGATGAGGTAAATGGAATTAGTTGCTGTGTGACGAGCTGATGATAACGGGCTAAGGCGTTTTGATCTCCGATTAAGAGTCGATTGTGTTTTAAATCAGGGTAGACGTAATAGATGATTCCATGACGTTGAAGCGAGCTTATTTTTCCCGTAGGAAAACCGGTAAGATTAATTTACTGTTCTTCAGTAACAGGGAGTGATTTAAAACCTGCCTTT
>CAYYAN010000159.1:0-4539 GCA_964469825.1 uncultured Chthoniobacter sp.
CTTTCTCATTTTCATTCCCGTTTTTAGGATAATCTCTCTAAGTTTTGTTTTTTTAAACGCTCAAAAGGATATTTCAAATTTATAGAATTTTTTTATCCCGGCGGCCAATGCATTTTTCTTTTTCCAAGAAGATGTAAGTGTAAATGAGGAACGGCTTCGCCACCATCAACGCCATTATTAATAACAATGCGAAAACCGTTTTCGAGTTTTTGTTCACGTGCAACCCTGGCAGCCCCTAGAAGCAAGGCTCCTAGGAGTGTTTGATCTTCAGTACCTGCTTCAGCAATCCGTTGAATCGGTTTCTTGGGAACAATAAGAGCGTGAAAAGGAGCCTGTGGAGCAATATCATGGAATGCAATCCATGTTTCTTCTTCAGCAAGAATGGCAGCTGGAATTTCTCGAGCAATGATTTTTTCGAATAAGGTCATGAAGATAGGCTGATGGTTGAAGGTTGAAGACTAAAGGAAAAAATCTAGATAAAGAATCAAAGATGATTTTTAGAAGAAAAATTATTCGCCTTTATGTTTCATTTTGAACGCTGACCTCGTTTGTGCCTCCAACAAATTTACTAAACAATGCTAATTTCAAGAGATCGAGATAGATTTCGCTTTGTTTCCGATGAGCAAAGACTTCCGCAATAGCGAATGTAATTAATAATTTGGCATTTTGTTTCTTTACGACCGAGACGCTTGCGATGAAAAAGATAACGCAACGAGGCATCTAAGCCATAAATTTCAAGTTGTTCTGTCGAGGATTGGGCCACCTTTTTAAGACGTTCTTTGAGGAGTTGGAAAAAAAGAAGTTCATAGCCTTCTCCTGCTTCTTGTGCGAGCTCAAGGAGTGAAAGTCTTGTCGGTGGTAGTGGAAGAGAAAAAGTAGCTGCAAGATCAGAAAATCGAAGTGAGAGAAGTAGTTCTTTGATGATCACTTCTAATTCTGCAATGGTGATGAATTTGTCCTTCCACTCTCGTCGCAAGTATACTTCTATGCTTTCAGCAAGTTCACGAGCAAACCACCAGCATCCATAATTTTTTTTAGCAGCTGTTGCTTGCAGTGCATTTTTAATCCACGATTTTTGAAAAGAGAAAGAGGTTCCGTTAGGGAGCTTGATGAAGGGGAGTCCTTGCAAAAAAACGATCATGTCGTGGTTACAGGTTGCGAGGTTACTTTTTTCAGTGACTCAATTTCTTCAATGAATTCGCCGATCTCTTCAAAACACCGATAAACAGAGGCGTAGCGAACATAAGCAACAGGATCGAGATGACGTAGCTGTTCCATGACTTGATCGCCAATGAATTTTGTGGGGACTTCGCGTTGTTGGAAAAGATCCAAATGACGGAGTACAATGGCAACAGCTTCTTCCATCTTTTCCAATGGAACCGGGCGTTTTTCACAAGCTTTCAAAAAGCTGGTCAGGAGTTTTTGACGATCAAGATGTTCACGACGACCATCTCGCTTGATCACAAATGTTTCGAGATGCTCAATTTCTTCGTAGGTTGTAAAGCGGTGAGCGCATTTCAAGCATTCGCGACGACGACGAATGCTACTGCCTTCTTTAGCAAGGCGTGAATCAATGACTTTATCGTCAATAGAATGACATTTAGGGCACAACATGGTGTTTTAAAAAGCGGAACACCTGAAGAGTTGACACAATATTTTGTAACGTCAAGGAAAAACTACCAACAGCTCGTTGGCAGGGGACTACGAGAAAGATGCTTAAAATTTGATTCATTACTTTTAATATCTTCTCGTTTAAAACTAAATTGGCTTTAGCTTTTTCTCTCTTCGGAGTCGACGGGGCTCGAACCCGCAACCCCCGCCGTGACAGGGCGGTGCTCTAACCAATTGAGCTACGACTCCTTTAGAGCATTTTCAAAAATCTTATCATCGCGCACTGCTATGTCACTCTGGTACTCGCATCCTCAAGTATTAATATACATTGCAGGTTTGCGTTCCTCGTTCCTTGCACGACATCAATTATAATATTTTTTAAAATGCTCTAACTTTTGTTAAGAGAGACATAATATCATCTACGCATTTTCGTCTAACGCAATCTTATTTTGCAAAATCAGGAAAAATTTTTCCACTCTTTACCCATTGCTCATTACTCATTACTCTTTTTAAGTGTCTTATTTCTCTCTCTCTCATTTTTTGACGAAGCTCGAAGAAGCAGGTGAACTCAGGCGTATTAAGCAACCTGTGGCGACAGAACTTCAAATTACAGAGCTTGCTGATCGTGAGATGAAATCTCCTGGAGGGGGAAAGCGTTGCTCTTTGAACAGCCGACAATTGATGGAAGAGTTTCAGCATTTCCCTTGGCTATTAATACAATGGGTTCGCGGCGTAGGATGGCCATGGCTTTGGGACGGGATTCCGTTGATGATTTAGCAAAGCAATTAGAATTGCTTATGAAGGCCAAACCTCCGCAATCCTTTCGTGAGGGTATGACATTGCTGCGCCAAGGAATAGACTTGCTTCATGCTAAGCCTCGTCTGGTCAAGGATGCTCCGTGTCATGAAGTGATTCATCGTCTTGATAAAAAAGGGACTGATTTTTGTCTACATGATCTTCCCATCTTAAAATGCTGGCCGCAAGATGGAGGGCGTTTCATCACTCTGCCGACGGTCTATACAAAAGATCCCGATACGGGTGTGCGCAATGTTGGAATGTATCGGATGCAAGTTTATGATGGAGCAACGACGGGAATGCATTGGCAAATTCATAAAGTTGGAGCACGTCATGGAAAGCGCTACTACGAGCGTGGAGAGCCGATGCCAGTGGCTGTGGCGCTTGGAGGAGATCCTGTACTGACCTTGGCAGCAACAGCACCTTTACCTGATGGAATCGATGAAGTTCTTTTCGCTGGCTTTGCACGTAAGCGTTCAGTCGATCTCGTGAAGTGTCTTACCGTGCCGCTTGAAGTCCCAGCGGAGAGTGATTTTATTATCGAAGGTTTTGTACATCCTGGTGAAATGAGGTCTGAAGGACCATTCGGAGATCACACTGGTTTTTATACGCCAGTTGATAGCTATCCTGTTTTTCATGTCACGGCGATCACGCATCGACGCGAAGCGATTTATCCGGCGACAATTGTTGGAGTGCCACCGATGGAAGATTTTTATATGGGAGAGGCTAGCGTTCGAATTTTTCTGCCGATTTTTAAAATGAATTTTCCGGAAATTGTCGACATGGCATTGCCGGCAGAGGGTGTTTTTCATAATTTTGTTTTTGTGAGTATTCGCAAACAATATCCATGGCAGGCTTTTAAAATCATGCATGGCCTCTGGGGGATGGGGCAGATGATGTTTTCAAAATATATCATCGTTGTTGATGAAGATTGCGATGTGCAAAACACCTCCGAAGTTCTCTTCCGACTTGGTGCCAACACGGATCCGCAACGCGATAGCACAATTGTGAAAAATCCAAGTGATAGTCTTGATCATGCTCCAACGGTTCCTAACATGGGATCGCATATGGGGTTTGATGCAACACGTAAGCTTCCTAGCGAAGGCTACACACGCGGTTGGCCTGATCTTGTTAAGATGGATCCTGCTATAAAAAAATGGGCAGATCTTTTTAGATCGTAAATATCCGGGTTAACGCGAATGGTGTATTCCTTATTAAGAAAAAAGAATTTTCACTAACAAAGTGAGCTTTTTTAAAAAACTAATACGATAACGTTGGTGAAAAACATCATAGCGGTCACAGCTCATTTTTTCTAAAAGGCTTCGGTAGATGGCTTCCATGAGTCGCGCTGGACGCATGAGATGGCGCTCATAAGGCGGCATCTTTTCCCAAGCCAGATCTGCTTTGGCAAAATAGGAGAGAGCTCGTTCTGCTGTGTGATGGAGGAGATGAGTTACTTGTGGTGAAGGGAGGCCTTGAAGGATTTCTTCCTCTGTGACATGAAAGCGTTGGAGGTCTTCAAGTGGAAGATAAATTTTATTTTGAGCTGCATCTTCAGCCACGTCCCGAAGGATGTTAGTGAGTTGAAGGGCTGTTCCAAGGTTTTCTGCATAATCTCGAACCGTTGGCCCTTTTGCTCCGAAAAGTTGTGCGCTAACAAGTCCTACGGCAGAAGCTACGCGCCATACGTAGAATCGGAGTTCTTTAAAAGTTGCATAGCGATTAATAGTGAGATCCATTTGCATGCCATGAATGATTTCATCAAGAAGATGAGGGTCAAGTGTGCGGCGCACAATGAGTTCTTCGAGCGATGCAAGAGAAGTTTTTAAAAAAATTTCTTTTTCAAGTGGAGTTAAGGAAGAGTGATCGACGCATTCATCAATGCTGTGACAAAACTCATAAAAACGAAATGCATCTTTGCGATGAGCTCGTGGCAAGAGGTAGAGCGCAATCGCGAGATTGGATTTAACGGGAAGAAAGAAATTCACAGGGATGGAAGCGATAGAAGGGATGAAGAAAAAATTAACCGCTAAATCTACTGAAAGTCGATAAAACTTGTTCTCGGAAATCTACTGTCTTCATTTTTTTTAGTGTTATTTCGCGTGTTTCGCGGTTTATTATTTTTGAAATTAT
>CAYYAN010000160.1:0-4456 GCA_964469825.1 uncultured Chthoniobacter sp.
AAGATAAATATCTTGTAATTGTTAAGACGATTGAAAGCATCAATGAAGAAGTTTTTGTAAGGATTATTATTCAAATTTATTTCAAAATGCTAATTTCCTTACAGGCATTGGGGCTAGAAGTTCGTGATTGATAAAATTCAATCCCGTGTTCTGGTGATCATAGCGCAGCGGAAGCAGCCGTTTCCATCCTGAACACGGAAGTGAAACGCTACAGCCTTGATCGTATTGTATCTATAGGTTGTGTGAGAGTAGGACCTCGCCAGTATTATTAGTTCCGATTAGTAAAAATTAGCCTTTTTTTTTTTTTTTTATATAAGGAGAACGAAATTATTTTTTGAATTTTTTGAACAAATTCCTTTCTCAGTACTCTAATTTCTTGTTAAGTAACATTACCCCCATTGTAAACAAACAATTCCATAAAAATAGATATGAACATTAAACACTTATTAAGCATGTTGCCCCTGACTTATTTCTTAATCGGAGGAAGTCACCTTTCGGCACAAAATCAGCAGCAAGACGTTTTTAATAAACCGAGCACTATTGAGATCGAAGATTCAATGAGGAATGATTTTATAACCAGTTTTGGGCAAATTAAACAATTGCCAGTAGCTGTTGAAGATCAAGAAGCTTTTTTGCAAGATCATGTTCCCGTAACAGCAACGACCTATTGTATGGTACTTAATTTTTTAGCACCTTCTCATCAGGATGATATTCTAGCAAATTCTGATCTAATAAAAGACGCTATTTCCGTTTCTGTTGGAGAGAATGGCTGCAATCATTATGAAGTTCTTTCAGGAAAGAAAACATTCATTATTGGATATCTTAGTAATCAGTCTGTGGTGTTACTTGATAATGACGAATTGCGAAAAAAAACGTCAACCTATACTTATAGTGTAAATGGAAATGAAAAAGAACAAGTAGTTGGGGATACTGCCAAAAATACTAATTCTGAATCTCAAGGAAAATCTTCATCGGATAGGAGTATCGTAAAATGGTGTGAGCAACATCCGGGTGCCCTGCTTACTCTTTCGGGAGGATGTGTGATGCTGGGTATTGCAATGTATTTTCCAGCACTTCTACCTACCGCAACAAGTTACTTGCAAACTGCCATTTCGTTGGAATGGTTTGGCTGCTTAGCTCAAGCTTTATTTTGCTCATAGAAAGCAAAATTTTCAAAAATATGTAAGATAGTATAAGATCTTACTAGAATTTTTAACCCCGATTAGCGAAAGCTGATCGGGGTTGCGTTATTGTAGGATCTTGCTTTATGCCTGCATAGCGCTGCAATCTTCTACCTTGCTAGAAACAAAAACCTCTGCGTAAAAAAAACAAAAACTCGCATAAGCATGGTATAATTCTCTTCTTTACCTTTATCGGCTTTGTGGCAAAGTAATTTTTTTATTCAACCTTTTTAATTTATGCCCGAAGTACAATCCTCAACACAAACTGATGGTCAACTTACTCAACGCTTCATCGAATTTGTTATGGTGCAGGCTCAACAAGCAGCTTTTGCTCTAGGAAAAATTCCTCATCCTGTCACTGGCGAAACAACTGTTAATTTACAGGCTGCTCATGTTTTTATTGATCACTTGGAACTGATTCGTGAAAAAACTCGTGGCAATCTTTCTAAAGAGGAAGAGGAGATCTTAAATAAAATTCTTGCTGAACTTCAGATGACTTTTGTTCAAGTAGCTGGCAGCGATGCAGCAAATTCAGGAGATCAAAAAACAGAAACATCTGCAGCTTCAACAATAGAGGCCTCAGAAAAAAAAGAAGAAACAGAAGATTCTAAAAAGAAATTTTCGAAAAGTTATGGAGAGTAGTTGCCAATGAAATATTGGCAGCAGTGAAGGGGAAAGAGTGAAGTACAAAGAACCTTTCAGGCGAAAATAAAATCTAAGTTTTAGAGTTTTTTCATAGAGTGCCTGTTTTTTAACAAAAGGTCATAGGAAATTTTGACTTCGCATTCTTCCCTCTTTACTCTTCGCTTTTTACTCTTTATTTTCTTTACTATGCATCAAACAAAGATTGTAAAAACACCTGTTTCATAAGATTCAAAAATTGAAGGTAATATCATCATCACCAAGCTTGATGCTGCTATTAATTGGATGAGAAAAAATTCTCTCTGGCCGATGCCAATGGGACTTGCTTGTTGTGCCATTGAGCTCATGGCAGCTTCTTCTTCGCGCTTTGATATTTCACGCTTTGGGGCTGAAGTTATGCGTTTTTCTCCACGTCAATCTGATGTGATGATTGTTGCAGGAACAGTGACTTATAAAATGGCTCTTTCGGTGAAACGCATTTATGAGCAGATGCCAGAGCCAAAATGGGTCATTGCAATGGGAGCGTGCGCTTCGAGTGGAGGTATGTATCGGAGTTATTCGGTGTTACAAGGAGTGGATCAAATCATTCCTGTCGATGTTTATATTTCGGGTTGTCCTCCACGTCCTGAGGCTTTGCTGGATGGACTCATGAAGCTACAAACAAAAATTATGACAGAGCACTCGTTGCTCGATCAAAAAAGGGCTTTATTAAAATCTTTGTAATTTATTTTCCATGACCCTTACTGAAGCTGTAAAAAAAATTGAGGAAAAATTCTTGTCTGATGTCTTAGACAAAAAAGAATTTCGTAGTGAACAAACTCTATCTGTTACGACAGAACGATTGCATGATGTTGCATGTTTTTGCCGCGATGAACTTGGCTTTAATATGCTATTGGATGTTTCGAGTGTTGATCACTTTGGTGAAGAGGCACGCTTTGAAATAGTCTATCAGCTTTATTCGCTCAGCGATCATATTGCTCTGCGTTTGAAATGTCGTCTTCCAGAGTTTAATCCTAAGATTCCTACGGTGAATGACCTTTGGCCTACCGCCAACTGGCACGAACGGGAGGTCTATGACATGATGGGAATTACTTTTGAAGGGCATCCTGATCTACGACGCATTTTGATGTGGGATGGATATCCCTACTTTCCATTAAGAAAAGATTTTCCATTAGAAGGCAAATCTAGTGAAATGCCTGATGTTGCTTTTTCTGCTGAAGCTCCTCTTCAAGGTGGTCCCTGTGTGACCGTTCCTTCGTCAGGAAATACGCAGGTTCGTGAACCACGACATCGTTCGCTTGAAGACCAATATCAACTGAAAGAAAGGTTTATTCTTGAGCCATAACAGCGAATATAGCTTGGGTTGTTAGAAGATAGAAGTTGGGAGATGGGATCTCTGATTGTTTTATAGGCAAGAAATAATGTTACAAAAAATAATTTTAGACTTACTGTAAGCTACGATATCTATCTTCCATCTCCTGTTTTTCGCTAAAAATGATTTCTTTAGATTCCCCCTTTCAAGACTTTCTTAGTGAATTAGCTGTTCAATCCGAGATTGCTTTAGATACGGAAGCGGATAGCCTTCATTGCTATTTTGAAAAACTTTGTTTGATTCAAATTGGCTGGTCAGGAAAACTGCAACTGCTTGATCCACTAGCAAAGCTGTCATTGCCTGATTTTTTTGAAGCATTACGAGGAAAACGGCTTATTTTTCATGATGCAGATTATGATCTCCGCTTGCTACGTCGTTCTGGAGAGTTTCCCGATGATCACATTTTTGATACGATGGTTGCAGCCAGATTGTGTGGCGAGTCGCAGCTTGGTTTAGCTGCTTTAATTAAAAAATATTTTGGTGTAGAGCTTTCTAAAGCCTCTCGAAAGGCTAATTGGGGACAGCGCCCTCTCTCTCATGAAATGGTTGAATATGCTTTAAATGATATTCGCTATCTTATTGATTTAGCTGATGTTTTTGAAGAAAAGTTAGAAGACCTAGGACGTACCGAATGGTTTTTACAATCGAGAGATCGTATGATCAGAGCCACGCGAGAGGTTAAACAACGTGATGAAGAAGTGCTCTGGCGGATTTCAGGCTATATCAAACTTCCTCCTCGTGCTTGGGTTCTCCTTCGTGCGATATGGCAATGGCGTGATGCTGAAGCTCGTCATTGGAATAAACCTTCTTTTTATGTGATGTCACATGAAGAGATGCTTGAGATTGCGAATCTTGTTGCTCAGGGTAAAAAATGGAAAACTCCTAAATTGTCTCATGAGCGCACAATTCGTTTTCAAGAAATGCTAGAAAAAGCTTTGGCTATACCAGAAGCAGAATGGCCACAAGAAATTATACCTGTTCGTGTTTCTATTACTAAAAAAGAAGCAGATGCCTTTCGTAAGTTCAAAGAGCTAAGAGATCGTAAAGCATACGAACTTCAGTTAGATCCTTCTATCATAGCCTCTAAAGCTGCCTTAGAGGCTATTGCAAAAGATGTCACAGCACCGGCATTATTACCATGGCAGCGAGGAGTGTTGGGAATCTAATGCGTTAGATTTTTTTCACTTTTGTCCAAAATAACAGTTTGCAATAGAATGAAGAAAACTGTTTTTGCCTCTAGCCCAGATATTTCACGGCAAGT